>NZ_JBNNTI010000039.1:13287-31684 GCF_050278625.1 Viridibacillus sp. NPDC096237
GCGCTTGATTTAACTCATTCAGAAGATGATTTAACCTACTCGAAGAAGCATTTAACCTATTGGAGAAAATAGAAAAATGATTTGATCTACTCAGCGCTTGATTTAACTCATTCAGAAGATGATTTAACCTACTCGAAGAAGCATTTAACCTATTGGAGAAAATAGAAAAATGATTTGATCTACTCAGCGTTTGATTTAACTCATTCAGAAGATGATTTAACCTACTCGGAGAAGTATTTAACCTATTGGAGGATATAGAAAAATGATTTGATTTACTCAGCGCTTGATTTAACTCATTCAGAGAATGATTTAACTCACTCGAAGAAGCATTTAACCTATTGGAGCATATAGAAAAATAATTTGAACTAAACAGCGCTGGATTTAATCATTCAGAGTATGATTTAACCTACTCGAAGAAACATTTAACCTATTCGAATATATAGTGTATAAAGACAGCTAGATAGAATATTACCTATAAGATAATTTTTAGAATTATTTTTGACTGGGGGATAATTATGGAATTTGCAAAAATGATAAAAGAATTTCCAGTGATAGAAACTCAAAAAATTCGTTTAAGAAAGTTAAGACTGGAAGATGCACCCGCGTTATTAAAATATTATTCAAATGAAAATGTATATCGAAATCTTGATTGGAATGGACCAGAAACATTAGAAAGAAGTTATGAAGTTATCAAACTATGGAACAAAGGATATGATGCAGGCTGGATTATTCGTTTTGCAATTGCAGACAAAGTCACAGATGAAATTATTGGAACAATATTTTTAAGTGAATTTAAAGGGAAAAGGGCTGAAATTGGCTATGAACTATCAGAACAATATTGGCGTCGCGGAATAATGTCTGAAGCCGTACATGAGGTTTTATCAATAGGATTTAACCATTTGGGCTTAGTAAGAATCCAGGCATTTGTTAGTGATGAAAATATAGCTTCAACGGTGTTATTAAAAAAATTTCACTTCAAAGAAGAAGGTTATTTAAGGAAGTTTGAATGCCATAGTGTTACTGGGGAATGTAAGGATATGTGGTTATATAGTTTGTTAAAGACAGAGTTTCAAAGCTGAGGGATGATTTTTTATATAGTATAAATCTCATTACATTTCGACTGAAATTGTTACTTAAAAATTCAAAAACGAGTGAGGAGTAGTGATAATAATGTTAGAAAAAATAACTGATAGAATTTACTATATGAAAAATAGTGATGAAACGGATAGACCAGTGTTAGGACTTGTGATAGGTGACGACTTTTGTTTAATTGTTGATGCAGGAAATTCTCCCAAACATGCAGATGAATTTAAAGTAGAAATAGATAAAATGGGCTTGCCTCCGGTTAAATTTTTGGTTTTAACACATCATCACTGGGATCATACTTTTGGTTTAAGAGAATGGGATTTGATTTCCATAGCAAACTACAAAACAAACAATTATTTGAATATGTATCAAGGTATTAAATATGATGATACATCATTAGAATTAGCAAAAGATAAGGGAGTTTTTAATGACTTTTCAATAGGATGTATTAAGGGAGAAATTGCGGACAGAGAGAATTTTTTACCTAAAAATGTGAATCTATCTTTTGATGGTGAAATGAAAATTGACTTAGGTGGGATTACATGTGAGGTACGCCAAATTATAAGTCCGCATACAGACGATTCAACAATTTTATATATTCCTGAAGAGAAGACTTTATTTTTAGGTGATTGTATTTATGGACGAACAAAACAGGGAAGTAATCATTTTGATGCTAATCTACTATTTCCAATGATACAAATAATTGAAGAGTATGATGCTGAATACTATGTATGTTCACATGAGTCAGTTTGCAGTAGAGAAGAAATAGTATCCTATTGGGAACAATTAAATATTAGTTTTGATATTGCAAATAAATGCTCAAGCTTAGAAGAGGGAGTATTAGAATACAAAAAGCGATTTGATTTAGAACCTTCAAATGATACGGTCTTTTTCTTGAAAAGTTTCGCTCTTAGATAAAGTAACTAAGAGTTATCTTCTACACGTTAACTCATTAAAGGTAACTAGATCTACTAAAGTTTTAAAAACTTGAATCTCTTATTAAATTTCTTAATTTGACTTACAAGGGATTTATTAGTAATAATAAACTGAAGATTGCTAACAGATTAAACATTCAATTAACACCTGGATAATCTACTATTCCTAGGATTGAGTATTTCCGATTTTTAATATAAAGAGAGGAAGTGTAATCTAGTTGATTTTACAATCTGAAAGTGATCTTATAAAAACTATCGAAGAAGATACATGGATGATGGAGATTTTACAAGCTGTCGAACAATTGAATTTACCTGATTGTTGGGTTTGTGCTGGTTTTGTTCGGAGTAAAGTTTGGGATTTGCTACATGATTATAGAGAAAGAACGCCATTAGCAGATATTGACGTCATTTACTATAATGCTGAAGAAGTGAATAAACAAATAGAAAAGATTCTCGAACAGCAATTGGTAAGTATGATGCCTGATGAGCCTTGGTCAGTAAAAAATCAAGCTCGAATGCATGTACTAAATGGAGTAGAACCCTATATTTCCTCTAAAAATGGAATAGCTCAGTTTCCAGAAACACCAACAGCTATTGGCGTACGCTTAAACAACTCCAAGGTTGAGTTGTGCGCACCATATGGTGTAGAGGAATTGCTATCTTGTGTTGTAAAACCAACTCCAAAATTTAAGAAAGGCAAGTCCATGCATAGTATTTATGTAAAAAGAGTTGAAACGAAGAACTGGGAAAAAATTTGGCCAAAATTAACGTTAAGGTACTAAAAAACATGAAATCCAATCCATTAAATACAAATACAGGAGGTTTTATAATGAATAAAGAAGCACAAAACTATTGGAACGAGTATTGGGGAGATCAGGTTAAGCCAACATCAGTAAGTGCTTGGAAGTTTGGAGATACGACAGATAGACTTGCCGAACAAGTAGTTAGCGGAGTTAAAACAGCAACATGTTCAGGCCACGTTTTCTATGAGTTAGAAAATATGTCACTACCTAAGGCTGATGAGTACGGTGTTATTTTAAATAGCGAAGATCAGCCTGTTGCAATTGTCAAAACAGTTGAAGTTTCAATAATACCTATGAATGAAGTAACGGAAGAATTTGCAATTGCTGAAGGTGATGGTACATATGAAAATTGGAGAAATATACATGTAAAGTACTTTAGTGCGGAATTACAGAAATATGGCATAACATTTAAAGAGGATATGCTTCTAGTATGTGAGAGATTCAAACTCATTAACATAAAATAGGTTGTAATGCTGCTATATAAAAAAGGAGATCCTATGACAACAAAATTTATTATAACTTCCGGAGCGGTTGTGATTAATAGTGAAAATAAAATACTGTTAAAAAGAGACCCTAAAAGAGGTTGGGAATTGCCTGGAGGTCAAGTGGAACAGCATGAAATGATTAAAGAAACTGTAATTAGAGAAGTTAAAGAAGAGACGGGAATCGATATTAAATTAATAAAATTTTGCGGAATATCTCAAGAGTTGAATAAGGAGATCTGTAATTTTTGGTGGTTAGCAACGCCTGTAAGTACAGAATTTCGAACTAGTTCTGAAAGTATAGAAGTTGGCTACTATGATGTAAAAGATGCTCTATTACTTATAAAAAACGAAGACTTTAGAAAAGAGCTTCTGCATTGTTTGAATAACGAGGGAGAGCCTTTCTTTCTATCTTTTTAAAATAAAAAAGGTTAATAGGAGCACTTTTAAATGTCAAAATTAACTACAGAAAAAGCAACAATTTTTGATGCGAAGATATTAACGGAAATTAAGAAGAGGACCTCCAGGATATTCATCTATTGAAATGAACAAATATATATGGTTTTTGCCAATCGTAATGCTGCTAGCAGTTGTAGTACTTGGCGCATGTAATGTAAATCAAAAAGTTGGAGATTCAGATGTAACAGCAAAAGAGCTTTATGAAAAAACGTTAAAGAAACAAGAATCTTTGAAAAGCTATTCTGCAACAGGTGATATCAAGTATAATATGGTATTCAAAGATAAAGAGGAAGAAATGTCGGTTGATGCTGTAAGTGATTTGAAAATGGATATTATTGCTGATCCTCTTAGTTCATATTTTACTTCAACGACTAAGATGAAAAATATAGGCGAAGAAGATGCAATGGATATTAAAATGGAAGGCTATATGACAGATAAAGGCTTCTATATGAAAGAATCGACAATGAATCAATGGATGAAGATGCCAAAAGAACAATATGATCTAGTTTTAGGTTCTTATAAAGCGCAATCGGATCCTTCTGAACAATTGAAAAAACTGAGTGAATTTGTAGAAGACTTTAAAGTTGATACTGAAGGTGACAAATATGTATTAACATTAAAAGCTGAAGGTGAGAAATTTACAAAGTTCATGAAAATCGAAGTAGAAGCTCTACTTGCTCAAATGTCACAAGGTGCTGAAACGCCACCACTTGATGACATGAAATTTGAAGATGTTGAATATGTAATCTATATTAACAAAGACTACAATATTGAGCATATGAAAACAATTATGAATATCTCGATGAAAGTAGAAGGCAATGAAATGAAGATGAAAACAAACACTGACTTAAAACTTAGCAACTTCAACAGTGTTAAACCAATTACAGTACCAAAAGAAGTAACTGAAAAAGCTAAAGAAATGTAATAGAAAACGGTTGTAGCTGAAAAGCTATGACCGTTTTTTTATTTAAACTTCACTATACAGTCCTGTTCAGCTTGATTTCAAACTCAGGATTAGTGATATATTCCATATAATTAATATTTCCATCGAAATTCAAATAGGCTTCATAACGAGTTCGATAAGCAATTTTCGTAATAAACTTCAACACTTGATCTTTAGCAACCCAGCAACTTTCTGATGTTTCTTCTGAAACAGTTAACTCACCGCCAACAGGTTTGCAACTATAATCTAGCATTAATTTTGTAGGAACATCAGTGATTCCATCGTACAATTTATGAGTACTTGTATTTGAGTAAACACCGATTAAGTTTGATACTGTAATGTCAATTCCACTTTCTTCCTTTACTTCTCTAATTAATGCATCCATTAGATTCTCGCCAACTTCCACTTGCCCACCAGGAAAAACCCAGTCCTCAGATGTGTCTTAACTAAAAAAATATTGTTATTTTCATCTTCAACAATTCCACCTACAGCAAGAATATGTGTTGGCATTTCCATTTGACTTCCCCCTAATAAAAAAGATTCTATTGCAACTTCCCAATACTATTATATATGGTGAATCTGCAATTGCATTATAAATAGATAGAATATTCTCACAAACTACTGAATATTTGTTTATATTTGTGAATTTATAATGTAAAATTCTAGGAAAGAAACTATTTCCAATAAAAGCGTAACAATGCTAATTTGTTGAAATGACATGATAAGGAAAATGAAAAAATTTATCAATATAACAAATAGAAAGAGGCAGATGAAATGTGGACAAAACAATTCATTGAAACAGCGAGAGGGACATTTGAACTTTTTGAAAAGGACAAGGAAAACCTTTGTGCGTGACTCATCTATATAGTGCTTTTGACGAAAGAGGAAATACTTTTGCAAACCCATTTACAACATACTACCATGTTTATTTAATCAATCTGCGTAGTTGTGGGAACTCGGTTAAAGCTGAAAATAATGTTCAGTATAGTATGAGAGAATCTGTGAAAGATCTTGAGGCAATTCGTGAAAGCTTACATATTGATAAATGGGGATTTGCTGGTCATTCTACTGGAGGAATGTTATCGCTTCAGTATGCAATCCAAGAACCCAATTCACTTACAAAAATAATTGCTGGTGGAGCTTGTGCGAGTAAAGAATTTGCTGCTAATCAAAAAAGTATTTATTGTCGAAAAAATCCTAACTTTGAGCGTATTATGGACATTATGGGTCAATTAAATGATTTAACAACTCCTGTTGAAATTCGAAAGAAATTAAATCGTGAATGGGCAGCTATGTCATTTTATTCAGAAGAAAAACTAAATCAGGCATTAAAGATACCAAACAGTGGCAAAACAGTTGGTGATCGTTTAAATTACTTTATTCAAATTGAATGCCCTACTTTTGATCTTAGAGAACAACTGAAAGAGGTAACTGTGCCGAGTTATATATATGCTGGAAAATATGATGCACAATGTCCTTATGAATATGGTGTTGAAATTGCAGAGTTAATACCTAGGGCATACTTCACAATATTCGAAGAAAGTAATCACAATCCCTATGTAGAGGAAGTAGAAAAATTTAAAGCATTCGTGAAGACAACTCTATAGATAATATTGTAACAATCTCTAAGTGGAAAAGTGGCTCTAAGACAAACATAGTTGAGGTGAACAAAATTGAAATACCAAATAGAAGTATCTCTAGATAAGAATGAAGATTTTTCAATGTTTTTAGATAACAAAATAAAAGAGTTTAACAATGAACACTCCATACAACATAAAGAAGTAAGAAAAGATGGTGCTAGGCAACCTATCAATTTAATTGTGTCAAATGATCAGCAACAATGGATTGGTGGTATATCTGCCGAAGTGTATTGGAATTGGGTTGAGATTAATAATTTTTGGATTAGTGAAGAATTTAGAGGTAAAGGTATAGGTAGCGAGTTACTAGATAAAACGGAAAAACTGGCGATTGACAAGGGTGCAGAAAAGGCATTATTAACAACATATGACTTTCAAGCACGCTCATTCTATAAGTTGAAAGGATATAAAGTTGTAGGAGAAATCAAGGATTACCCACCTGGTAGTAGCTACTTTACAATGGTGAAAATCCTTATTTAATAGAGTTTTAAGAATAGAATAGAGTAGAGGTATGTTTAAAAATGAAAAAGACGGCGGTTTTATTATATCCACAATTTAGTGAGTATGAATTAACGACAGCTATATCAATATTAATGCAGGGTGGAAAATCAATTTCAGTAATATCATTAACAAAAGAAGGTGTAAAAGGGGAGGCAAATCTAACCTGTCTTGCTGATGAAACAATTGATCAAGTAAACTACCAAGACTTCGATAGCCTTTTATTAACTGGGTGTATGGACATTACTAGTGTCGTTGAAAATGAAAAATATATTAATTTTATTCAAAAGATTGCTGACCAAGAGAACTTTGTTATTGCAAGTATTTCAAGCTCACCGATGTTACTAGCAAAAGCGGGATTGTTAAAGGGGAAGAAATACACAGTTGGATTGCTTGAAGAGCATAGAGAGCAATGTGGATTATTTAATGATGCGAACTATGTTGAAGATTTAGTTGTACAAGATGGCAACATAATAACGGCTAGGGGTTCTGGCTTTATAAAGTGGGGAGTTCTATTTGGCGAAGCGGTTAAAGTTGATTTTGAAGAGTCGTGGTATGGAAAATAAATTATTATTTTAATAAAGCATGTTCACATTGGATTTTAATATGGTGGAGGCTGATTTATGACAACAAAAATATTCTTCGCATCCAATAAATTAGGTGATATTACGAATGAGCAATTACAACAAATGCTCAATCAACACAATTTAGGTGAACTTATTTCTGCGAAAAGAACGGAAAATGGTGCAATGGGACAGACAATGTTTGTTCATTCCTCAAAAGGCGATTTTGTGTTGAAGGGCAATCCAATATTTCCCGGGCAATTAAAAGAAGAACAATTTTTTGTGAATAATATTTCGGAATGTAGTAATATATCTGTTCCCATACCGTATATCATAGATAAATCTGAATCTATTTTTGGTTGGAGTTATGCTATTATGCCAAGACTTAAAGGAAAGCATCTGAACGATAGAGAAGTAGCTGATGAGTTAATAAGTGACGATAAAGAGCAGATAGCAGAAATTATAGCAAATACTCTATCGCAATTACATAGTTGGAGAGTAGATATATGTGGAGAGTATGATCCAAAAACGAATAACTTAAAGGCGTTCGAAGAGGGTTATACAATTTGGCTTTTTAATAGAATACGTTATTGGTTAAAAGATGCTGAAAAATATTCTGAAATAACATTTGATGATATAAAATGGGTTGAAGATGTTTTACAACATGCTAAAGATGCTTTTGATCAATTCGATACACCGACATTTGTAATGGGTGATTTTAAGCCAGGCAATTTCTTAGTTCTTCATGAAGGACAAGAGTGGAAAATAAGTGGTGTATTTGATTTTACTAATGCCTATTTTGGTGATCCCTCAGCTGATTTGGTAAAGATTTTAACACTTTACATCGATAATGGTGAATTACATGAGGCAAAGCACTTAATGAAAGTATATATGGCTGATACTAATAACAAAGAACAAATCACAGAACGTTTAAAAGTACATATGCTTATGCAACGGATATTAGATTGGGGCTGTGCAAAGGCGATAGGTGCAGTTACTTGGGATGAAAATATGGCAATTTCTGTTTGGGCAGAGCCATATATGATAACCCTTGATGAGATTATTAGAGAAATCGAATGTTGAGAATTCATATAGTCAGGATTTTATGTTTGCTTTAAAACATCTGTATCATTCATAAACATCTGTAGATAATTAACTTAAAACAAATAAAATTTTGCAATTTGCACATATATAAAAAGACATTCAGTTTAATTTAGCTAAATGTCTTTTTTGTAATTGCTTTTTTAATCAAAATTTTATTCGGAACTTTTTAGCATCAGCAACTTTTGTTTCATTCTCATCAAATACATCACTCGTTGTAACTTCAATCCATTCTAAGTTCGCTTTTGTATCAACGATGAATCCTAGATTACCTTTCTTAGATGCATTACGATCAATTTCTTTGTTTAAGTTTTCTAAGTAAATGTCTTGATCCCAAGTAATTTTCTGGCCAGTATTTGTTTCTATAAGAGCGATAGGTGCGAAGTTTACTTTTTTGTTCGAATTGTTTTTAATTTCCACAAAGAGTTTCACAAAATCAAACTCCTCTTCATGTGTGAGACTATGGAAATAGTCAGTCAGACTGTAATCGGGGAAGAGGTGAATAAGCTTTGTGTCTTTCACTGTTAATTTGATATCTCCAATGTCGATTGATTGTTCTTTTAAGTTGATTTTTTGTAATGTTGCTTCACCTTTTGCGTCTTTGATGGATTGTCCAACAGTAAGTAATGTGCGGTCATCAGGTACTTGTGGATTTGCTCCATATCCATCAAGATAATTACTTTCTATTTCTTGAGCCAAAGCAGGGGTATTAGCACTGAAATCTTTATCAGAGCAGCCGAATAATAAGGTTGATAAAAGTACAAAGCCAATTGATTTTTTCATTTTTATACCTCCATATAATACAAGAAAGGGCTAACGTTTGGAGTGTCAGCCCGTACTCATAATTATTTATTTATCTTTGATGACTGTTTTGTTTTTCTTTTTATTTTGCTCTAAAATTTTGAAGATGATTTTAGCATTATCTGTATTATCAATTTGACCTGCAAATTTACTTGAAGATGGACCATATGCGTATACTGGAACATCTTCTCCTGTATGACCACCAGTTGTCCAACCTGTGTTTGAGCGTGTGTCGAAGATTTTCTCGATTGCATTGTCGATGTCTATTTCTTTTTTAGCTGTTGCATCTTTCACCGATTGAATTTCTTCAGCTGTTAAATCAAGGTTAATGTATTGTTTTAATGTTTGTTCAACGTCGGCACCATTTGCGATTTTGTTAGCCATGAAATCTGGTGTACGTTTTGCTGCTTTAATAGGAGCTGCGAACCAGTTATAATCGCCTTTTGCACCAATAGAGAAACCACCTGTTGAGTGATCGGCTGTTGCAACGACTAATGTATGCTTGTCTTTTTTAGCAAAGTCGATAGCTGCTTTGAATGCTTTTTCGAAGTCTGCCATTTCACTCATCGCACCAACGATGTCATTATCATGGCCTGCCCAGTCAATTTGGCTACCTTCAACCATTAGGAAGAAACCTTTTTTGTTTTGTTTCAAACTAGAAATAGCGGAATTTGTCATATCAGCAAGAGAAGGTGTCTCGGCTTTTCGGTCAATCATTTTATCCATACCACCAGTTGCAAATAAGCCAAGTACCTGTTTATTTTTATTCTTTTGTAAATCAATTTTTGTTGTCACATAGTTAAAGCCGTCTTTTTTAAATTCTTTCACAAGATCACGGTCTTCGCGGATGAATAATGATGAACCTCCACCTAGTAAGACATCTACTTTGTGCTTGCCATTAATGAGTTCGTCATAATAGTCATCTGCAATTGCATTCATATTTTTCCTACTCGGATCATGTGCCCCAAATGCCGCTGGAGTTGCGTGTGTGATCTCAGATGTTGCAACTAGACCAGTTGCTTTTCCCATCTCTTTTGCCGATTCTAAGACGGTTTTTACTTCTGATTCATCATTATCTACTGCAATGGCATTGTTGTAAGTTTTAATACCTGCTGACATTGCGGTTGCAGCTGATGCCGAATCTGTTACGTTTTCTTTTGTATCTTCAGGATATGTCATTTGTTGACCAACAAGATATTTATCAAATAATGTAGGGTTGACAAATTTTGAATTTGAACTGCTTTTTAAATAGCGATAGGCTGAAGTATAAGAAACACCCATGCCATCTCCAATAAGGAAGATAATATTTTTTATCTCGGGTTCTTTTGGTGCTGCAGATTTTGCTTGCGCCTCAGTAAACGGTACACCTAAGCTACTAATTGCCAGGGTGGATACAGCAGCAAACGCAAGTAATTTCTTCTTTATATTCATGCTCATTAATATAATTCCTCCTAAACCTTGGTATATCTAAAATATACAGGAACAATTTTATGGAAGTGTTATCGCCATGTAAGAGATATGTAAATCATTTGTAATGAAGAGATTAACTATCATCCAAAACTGTTAATAATTTTTTTATAGTATGTTCAAAATCGGTTTTTTTATTTTTATAAATACAATTGTAATATTCTGTGCTAATGAAGCGGCGTAAATTTTTTAATTTATGTAGCGTTTTTATTTTTAGAATCAACGCATAATAAAGAAATTAAATATAAAAATTTTTGTGATTGTTTTTGAATGAAAATGATTGATTTTGATTTTTCGTTGCACTATAATGAACTCGTAAAGCGAATACATGAACAAGAGGATGTAAGGTTATAATAACAGCGGTAAATTATCGCTTTAAAGAGCAATGACCATTGAAGCTAATTCATGAAGGAGCAAGTTCATTCGTATTCAAAGAATGATAAATGTAATAAGCAAGAAAAATCATTCAAAAACCTTCATTATTTGCAAGTTTGTTTTAAGAGATACAAAACCATAGTCCTCGTGGACATACAATTGTAAACGCATTACTACAACAAGTTATTAAAAAATGGATTACTACTCAAATTATTTGCTAGTATTTGGAAATGAATATACTAAGTAATTTATAAGGAGATTTTAAAATGAAAAAAACTTACAAAATTACAAGCCCAGATGGTTTACATGCAAGACCAACAACATTATTAGTAACTGCGGTGACATCTTTTGAATCTGAAGTATCTTTGACTTACAAAGATAAGACTGTAAATTTAAAATCAATTATGGGTGTTATGGCTCTTGGGATTGCATCAGGTTCTGTTATGGAAGTTTCTGCGGAAGGTCAGGATGCTAAAGAATTACTAGATAAAGTAACTGAAGTAATTATTTCTAATGGGATTGGTGTAGAATGCTAGAAATAAACGGGATTGCTGTTTCAAATGGCATCGCCGTAGCTAAAGCTTATTGCTTAAAAGAGCCTGATTTGTCTTTTGAAAAAGTTAAAGTTACGGATATAGATGCTGAAAAGAGTAGACTAAAAGAGGCTTTTAAAAAAGCTAAATTAGAATTAGAAGAAATTCGTGAAATTGCTCTTAGAAAATTCGGGGAAGAAAAGGCTGCTATTTTTTCAGCGCACCTATTGATACTAGGAGATCCAGAAATACTTGGAGCTATTAAAGCGAAAATCGAAGATGGATGGAATGCAGAATTTGCCTTACAAGAAACGTCCAATATGTATATTGAAATGTTTGAAGTAATGGATAATGAATATATGCAAGAACGTGCGGCGGATATTCGTGATGTTTCAACTCGACTACTATCACACTTATTGGGTGTTGAGATTCAGGATTATAGCCGCATATCAACAGACGTAATAATCGTTGCGGAAGATTTAACACCTTCTTTAACGGCTCAATTAGATAAAACATATGTAAAAGGTTTTATTACTGATATAGGTGGCAGAACTTCCCATTCTGCTATTTTAGCAAGAACGATGGAGATTCCTGCTATTGTAGGTACTAAAACGGCTACGAGAGATATCCTGCAAGGGGCTCCTGTAATTATTGATGGCACGAGTGGCAAAGTAATAATGAATGCAACTGAAGAAGTACTCAATGAATATATGGAGAAACAGAAAAAGAGCGAAGAGGAAAGACAATTACTTGAGCAGTACCGTTTTTTAGAGAGCGTAAGTGCTGATGGCCATCATGTTGAAATCGCTGGAAACATCGGAAAACCAGAAGATGTTGAAATGATTATTGAAAATGGTGGAGATGGAATCGGTCTATTCCGTACAGAATTCTTATATATGGATCGTCAGGAATTACCGAATGAAGAAGAACAATTTACTGCTTATAAAACTGTTCTTGAAAAAATGCAAGGCAAGCCGACAGTTGTTCGTACATTAGATATCGGGGGAGATAAAATCCTCCCTTATTTAAAGCTAGATCATGAGATGAATCCATTTTTAGGTTATCGTGCTATTCGTCTATGTTTAGACAAGCAGGACATTTTCCGTACGCAATTACGTGCCCTATTAAGAGCCAGCATTTACGGCAATTTGAAGGTAATGTTCCCGATGATTGCAACAGTAGAAGAGTTCAGAGAAGCAAAAGCTTTGTTATTAGAGGAAAAACAAAAGCTTGTAGAGGAAGGAATTCCTGTATCTGAAACGATTGAAGTAGGTATGATGGTTGAAATCCCATCTGCTGCAGTGATTGCTGATTTATTTGCACAAGAGGCAGACTTCTTATCTATAGGAACGAATGATTTAATTCAATATACTTTAGCAGCAGATCGCATGAATGAAAAGGTTTCATATTTATATCAACCTTATCATCCTGCCATTATAAGACTTGTGAAAACAGTAATTGAGGCTGCTCATCAAAATGGTAAATTGGTAGGTATGTGTGGTGAAATGGCTGGAGATGAAATAGCCATTCCAATCTTGTTGGCACTAGAATTAGATGAGTTTTCAATGAGTGGGCCATCTATCTTAAATACACGTGCACAAATTGCCAAATTATCGAAAACGGAAATAGCAGGGCATCTTGAACGAATTTTATCGTTAACGACTGCGAATGAAGTAGAAGCTTACGTGAAAAAGAATTTATTGAAATAGAATCTAAATAATATTTATACAATCAGACTGTAGGTAAACTTGAAGAATTCCGAGTTTTACTACGGTCTTTTTTCTTTTACAAAATAGAAAATTTGAAGGAACTTACAATTGGAGAAGTGTACTATGTGAAAATTTTTTAGCGTTTTTATTTTGAGCATCAACACATAATAAAGATAATTAAGAGTGGTATTTTGTGAGTGTTTTTGGATGAAAATGATTGATTTTGATTTTTTCTTGTATTATAATTAAAACATAAAGCGAATACATGAATAAGAGGGTGTAGGGTTATAATAACAGCGGAACGTCATCATATTATTTTAGATTTATTAACTCGTAATGGTGTAGTTGACTTGCAGAACCTAGTACAAAGAACGAAATCATCTGACTCAACAATTAGACGAGATTTAGCACTTTTAGAAGAACAAGGACTTTTAAAGCGAATTCATGGGGGAGCAACTCTTCCGTATTCAAAGATAGATGAACCTAATATTCAAGAGAAATCATCCAAAAACCTTCACGATAAGCAATTAATTGCAGAAGCTGCGGCAAGTATGATTCGTGATGGGGATTGTATTTATCTAGATGCAGGAACGACTATTTCAGAGATGATTCCGTTTTTAATAAACAAAAAAATCGCTGTCGTAACCAATGGTCTAATGCATGTTGATGCATTAACTTCAGAAAATATAACGACTTATGTAATAGGCGGAAGAATAAAAGCTAATACTAAAGCGATTGTTGGTTCTGTGGCACAAGAGAATTTAAAGCAGTATAGATTTGATAAGTGTTTCTTAGGCATGAACGGTATAGATATAAAGTTTGGATTTTCAACTCCTGATCCAGAAGAAGCTGTTCTGAAGAAACTTGCAATAGAGTTAGCTGAAGAATCATTTGTTTTAGCAGATAAAAGTAAGTTCAAAGAAACATTCTTTGCAAAAGTAGCGGAGATTGAAAATGCAGGTATTATAACAACGAATCTGGATAATGAAGCAATGAAAAAATTCGCAGAAAAAACAAACATGAAGGTTGTGACATCATGATTTATACAATTACACTGAATCCATCCATTGATTTTATCGTTGAGGTGGATGATTTTCAAATTGGTCACTTAAATCGAATTGATCGTGAAAGTAAATTTCCAGGTGGAAAAGGAATAAATGTCTCACGTGTTCTAAACACGATTGGCGTACCATCTAAAGCATTAGGTTTTTTAGGAGGCTTCACAGGAGGATTCATTCAAAATACGTTAGAAAGTGAAGGAATTCATACTGAGTTTGTAAATGTAGAAGAAGACTCAAGGATAAACATAAAGCTGAAGACAGGGGAAGAAACTGAAATTAATGGTCAAGGACCTACTCTGACCGAAAAAAATATTCAGGATTTATTTGAGAAGTTAGAAGCTTTAAAAGAAGGAGATATTCTGGTTTTAGCAGGTAGCATACCCCCTTCACTACCAAAAACATTTTATTCAGATTTAACGAGAAAGTATAGTAAACGTGGAGTGAAAGTAGTTGTTGATGCAGGTGGTAAAGTCCTTGCAAAAGTATTACAAGATAAGCCCTTTTTAGTTAAGCCGAATCATCATGAGTTAAGTGAATTATTCGGAGCAACAATTCACACTGTTGAGGAGGTAATTCCTTACGGTAAAAAGGTAGTAGAAATTGGAGCTGAAAATGTAATTGTTTCTATGGCTGGTGATGGAGCTCTGCTATTTACAAATGGAGAAGTTTACAGTGCAACCGTTCCAAAAGGAAAAGTGCTTAATTCTGTAGGAGCTGGTGACTCATTAGTAGCAGGGTTTATTGGGACATATTCGAAAGACCAAGACTTTATTAAAGCATTTCAAGTTGCTGTCGCAACAGGAAGTGCAACTGCTTTTAGCCAAGATTTAGCAACGAAAGAGAAAATTGATTCTTTATTGGATCAAGTAACTATCAAGAAAATATAGGTTAGGTGGTTAATTATGAAAATTACGGATTTATTAAAAAAAGATACCGTTATTATCGATTTAGTTGCTACTAGCAAACCTGCAGCTATTGAAGAAATGACTAAGAAATTAGATGAAGCTGGTCGTTTAAACAGCTTAGCTGGATATAGAGAAGCAATCTTAAAGAGAGAATCTCAAAGTACTACAGGTATTGGGGAAGGAATTGCGATTCCTCATGCGAAAACAGACGCAGTAAAAACTCCATCAATATTATTTGCAAAATCAGTAAATGGTGTAGATTATGAATCATTAGATGGACAACCAGCACACCTATTATTCATGATTGCAGCAAGTGCTGGTGCTAATAATGAGCATCTTGAAACACTATCTCGTCTTTCTTCGTTATTGATGGATACTAAGTTCCGTGAAGATTTATTAGCAGCACAAACTCCAGAAGATGTTATCAATATTATTAATGCAAAAGAAAAAGAAGAAGACGGCGAAGAAGAAGTAATTGCAGATGTTAAAGAAGATGAAAAATTAATTCTAGCTGTAACGGCATGTCCTACAGGAATTGCCCATACGTATATGGCAGCAGATGCATTAAAGGCGAAAGCTAAAGAAAGAGGAATTACGTTCAAGGTTGAAACGAATGGTTCAACAGGTATTAAAGGTGCATTAACGGCAGAAGAAATTGAAAAAGCAACAGCGATTATCGTTGCGGCTGATAAGCAAGTTGAAATGGACCGTTTTGCAGGTAAGCATGTCATTAAAGTTCCTGTTGCAGCGGGTATTCGTAAAACAGATGAGTTACTTGATCGTGCTTTACAGCAAGATGCACCTATTTATAAAGCAACAGCTGAATCTATTGGAAATACGGAAGAAGTAACATCTGAAGGCAGGTTTAAAGAATATTTCTATAAACCTTTGATGAATGGTATCTCGAATATGTTGCCATTTGTTGTTGGTGGAGGTTTATTAATTGCTTTATCATTTTTAATTGGTGGTATAAACGCCGAAGGGACATTTGCAGAAGCGCTAAATACAATAGGCGGAGGTAATGCCTTTGCATTACTCATTCCTGTACTTGCTGGATTTATTGCTAGGGGTATTGCAGATCGTCCTGGTTTAGCACCAGGTATGGTCGGTGGTTTCTTGGCGGCATCAGGCGGTGCTGGATTCTTAGGTGGATTAGTTGCTGGTTTCTTAGCAGGTTATGTTGTAATTGGATTGAAGAAACTCTTCTCACATTTACCTCAGTCATTTGAAGGGATTAAGCCAGTTTTATTATATCCATTCTTTGGTATGACAATTGTCGGCTTAATTATGATTTTTGTTGTTAATACTCCAGTGAAGTTTGTAATGGACGGATTAACTACTTTGTTAAACGGTTTAACAGGAACAAACATTGTATTATTAGGGATTATTCTTGCAGGTATGATGGCTGTAGACATGGGGGGACCAATTAACAAAGCCGCGTTTACATTTGGTATTGCGATGATTGACGCAGGAAATTATGCACCTCAAGCAGCTGTTATGATTGGTGGTATGGTTCCACCACTAGGTATGGCTCTTGCAACGACATTCTTTAAAAATAAATTTACATTAGCAGAACGTGATGCAGGTAAAACGAACTATGTTATGGGTCTTTCATTCATTACAGAGGGTGCAATTCCGTTTGCAGCAGCAGATCCATTACGTGTTATCGTAAGTTCTGTTATCGGTGCTGCTATCGCAGGTGGTTTAGCTTTATTCTTTGGTTGTACATTACAAGCTCCACACGGTGGAATCTTCGTATTATGGGCTGTGAAAAATCCAATAATGTACTTTGTATCATTAGTGGTAGGTACAATAGTAACTGCAGCTATCGTAGGATTCTGGAAAAAACCAATTAATGAAAAAATATAAGTAAAAAGAAGAGGACGCCCTATTAGTTAGCCGAGCTGAATACTAGGGCGTCTTTATTTTGTTTAAACGATCAATTTAAAAAGAATAGAACAACTGTTGTTTCCAAATTAGAGTTATGTTGTATAATTAAGGGGTATATTGATGTGCTCTGTTTAATAATGGACGGGCAATAATAACAGCTGTAACTTACTTTGTTGATAATTGAAAAGTAATTCCTATAACAAATTCTTCTGTATATTATTACTATTAAAAAATTAAGTGAGGTAATGTTATGACTAAAGAGCAATATGGATGGGGCATTAATTACGCAAATTTGTCACTTTTAGTAGGTGCGTCGTTATTAGTGCCGTGATATTAATGAGTTATTTTTTAATTAGAAGAAAAAGAGAACAGCGATAAGTAGTTCAAGGGTGTTCTTGATTTTATACAAGAATTCTTAATCAATATAGGGATATTCGGAATTGGGGGTTGCTAACTATGGAAGTGTTGCTAAATACTGAAAGACTATTAATTAGGAATTTTAAAGAGGAAGATTGGTTAAGTTTGTATGCATATACATCTAACCCAAACGTAATGGAGTATATGCCTTCTGGTGTGTTAAATGAAGATGGAGCAAAGCAGTTAGTGAATAATAATTTGCACGATAAAGCTGAGAAATTTGCAGTTATACTAAAAGAAGAAAATCTCCTGATTGGTCACATCGAATTTTTTAAATACTTTGGTGAACATACTTTTGAAATAGGTTGGGTATTTAATCCGAAGTATTGTAATAAGGGTTTTGCTACTGAAGCGGCAAAAGCATTTTTAGACTATGGATTTAAAGAATTAAAGTTACATAGAATAATTGCCACTTGTCAGCCAGAAAATGTCTCTTCCTATCGAGTTATGGAGAAAATAGGTATGAGAAGAGAAGGATACTTCAAAAAATGTATACCTAATGGAAATATATGGTGGGATGAATATTACTATGCTGTGTTAAGAGAAGAATATTTGAAATAAAAAATAGTAGAAAGTTTAAATGTAAATTACTTCTCAAATTTAATGTACTAATGGAGGCAGGAGAGCGTAAAATATCTGTGTAAATGAATAAATAGAAAAAGGAAGACCTTTTCTTGTAGAATTAAGTCACCATAACACAATTCACAGAAAAGAGGTCTTCCCTATGAATAA
>NZ_JBNNTI010000040.1:0-31007 GCF_050278625.1 Viridibacillus sp. NPDC096237
ATTCGGTCGCACAGCAAACTAGGCTATCAAAGTCCGGTCGCTTATAAAAACTTAGCCCTTAAAAAAGTTGTTTGATTTAGTGTTGACATACCAATGAACCTTGAGCTAAAGCAAAAGGTAAAAAAAATAGTGATATCCCCGTAAACCGTAATACCAAAATAGCAGCCATCGATTGTCAATTCGATCAGATAACCAGCCAGATAATGTTGTGCCCACTAGGTCGAAAACCCCCATAAATGAAAGCATTGCCGCTGCTGTTACAACAGGAATGCCAAAACCAATACAGTAGGAAATGAAATGTGTCCCAATCAAACTACTAGTAGATAAACCACAGATGAAGAAACTACCTGCTAATAGCCAAAACTCCTTTAATCGCAAGCCCTCCATCAGCGTACCCAATGCTAATTTAAATGGATTTTGCAAAAGAGAAGTCTGTTCCGGAGACTGCCCTTTTTTCTCCTGCCCATAAGGTAGAAGTCCCTTATCTTGAGGGAAGTCCTTCATAAACAGAAGGATTAATAATAGCATTAAAATACTAAGAATAAAGATAAGTCCTGTTGCATAACGCCAAGAATATTGATCGATTATTGTAGCTAATACCGGTAACAATATTAATTGCCCAGTTGCTGTACTTGCCGTTAAAATTCCAACTGCTAGACCACGCTGCTTCACAAACCATCGATTCGCAATTTGTGTACTTAATACGGTTAAGAATAATCCAGAACCAACTAACCAACCCTAATCATGACACCTAATTGCCACTATGTTTGCATAAAGAAAGTCAGTGCAAGCCCTATGGTCAATGTCAGCATGGAATAAAGCATCATTCTCTTTAATCCGGAAACCTCAACAAACGCTGCCATAAAAGGTCCTGAAAAGCCATATAAAAATAAGCTCACTGCGAAGGCAAATGATATGGCAGGACGGCTCCAGCCGAACTCAAGCTCAAAATTAGGTTTAGATATTACTAAGATAGAGACAGATGAACGTTAAAAGAAGAATCTGTAGGATCTTGGGCGGGTTTAACAATGAAAGAAATCGAAGAAACATGGCCCGAACTTCTAAAGTTTACAGATCACTACAATTGGTATTTTAAATCACCTAATGGGGAAAGTTATGCTTCTGTTAAGGAAAGAGTACCTAATTGGCTAAAGAGTATAGAAGGTCGAGAGAAAACTATCGCTGTCTCACACAGATTAACAGGTAGAATATTAAGAGGAGTATACAACAATTTAGAGAAGGAACAAGCATTAAAGTTAGAGGTATCCCAAAATACATTCTTTAAATTAGCAGATCAGAATGTTGAGGGGCTTTGTATAGAATATGATGAATATTAACTGCATTTGGCCATTTGATAGAGGGGATTCAAATGGTCTTTTTCTATCGCTATAAAAGTATTTATAAAACTCATCTCAAGTTATCTATTAAAATTAGTTAAACAAGTTTTCAAGGTACAGTGCATAGGATTAGTAATATAAACAATTCGGAAGGTGGAGTTCTGTGTATAATCCAAATGCTCATCAACTACCATGTAATTCATCTCATGTAATAACAGTGACTGGAAACGGGAAAGTCGCTGTTCAGCCAAATTATGTACAACTTCAATTAGAAGTGATTACAGAAGGACAAGATGTAAGCAAAGCACAGCAGGAGAATGCGAACATTATGAATCGTGTTATTCAATCTATTTTGTCACTCAACATCCCAAGAGAGAATATTCAAACTGCTGCCTATAATATCGTGCCAAATTACGATTACGTTGGAGGTAAACAGGTTTTTAGAGGTTATGAAGTGACAAATGCCATTACTGTTAAAGTAAAAGATACAAATCAAGTTGGCACTGTAATTGATACAGCTGTACAAAATGGTGCAAATCGCGTTTCAGGAATTCAGTTTAAAATTGAAAATGCAGAATTTTATTATCAACAAGCGCTCAGTTTAGCTCTCCATGATGCACAAATGAAAGCAACAACAATAGCCGAGACAATGAGATTACCATTCCTTCCACAACCGATAGAGATTGTAGAAGAGAGTAATGCAGGTCCTGTTTTATATAAAACTGTTGCCATGGCTGAACAGAATTTCTCCACCCCAATCGAACAAGGTCAAATTACAATTAGTGCAGCGCTAAGAGTTAAATTTCAGTATTAATATATAAATGAATTATCTAGCTAAATTAGATGGGAAAATACAAATATGTAAGCTTGTAAATTAATAGAATGAAACCCAATAGACTTATTTTCTTTTCAATTAAATAACCCCAGATGAATTTATATCACTCATCTGAGGTTATTAGATTAACCTATTTTAAAGTTAAATTCATCCGGGTTTGGACCACAACGGAAGTTTTCATTTAGTGCATCAATTTGAGCCATTTCTCTAGTAGATAGTTCAAAGTCAAAGATGTTAATGTTTTCTTCCATACGTGATTCAGTCATTGTTTTTGGTATTGTTACAACATGATGTTGTAAATCCCATTTTAAGACGATTTGAGCAGTAGTTTTATTATGTTTTGCTGCAATACTTTGTAGAGTTTCGTCTTTTAGAAGTTCGCCGTTCATTAGCGGAGACCATGCTTCAACTTGGATGTCGTTCTCCACGCAATAGTTACGAACCTCTTGTTGTGTGAGGCGAGGATGAAATTCAATTTGGTTAATAACTGGTTTGATTTCTGAATCTTTTAGTAAGTTTTCTAAGTGGTGAACTTGGAAATTACTTACGCCAATTGAACGAACACGACCTTCTTTATAAATTGTTTCAAGTGCTTTATAAGCTTCCAAATATTGATCTTGCCCAGGCCAGTGAATTAAGTATAAATCTAAATAATCTAAGCCCATTTTTGATAAACTGTCATCGTATGCGGCAAGTGCATCCTCATAATTTAAGCCCGCATTCCAAACTTTTGATGTGATGAATAATTCCTCACGAGTAACTAAACCTTCAGCAATTGCTTCTTTAATACCTTGTCCGACCATTTCTTCATTGCCATAAATTTGTGCAGTATCGATGCTACGGTAACCTTTTTTAATTGCTGTTTTAACAGCTTCTGCTAGTTCCGCATCATTTTCTACACGGAAAACACCGTAGCCTAAAAGGGGCATTTGCTTTCCATTATTTAAAGTTGTTGTTTGTAAGTTCATTTTGAACACTCTCCTCAATTTCTTCTTGTTTGACACAAATAGCAGCTAAAATGACAGCTCCAGTAACCATAATACCCGCGATCCACGTCGTATGGATTAAGCCCATTGACTTGGCGATAACTCCTCCAGCATACGAACCAATTGCAATTCCTGCATTGAAAGCAGCGATGTTAATAGCAGAAGCGACGTCTACAGCACTTGGCACAAAACGCTCAGCTAAAATTACGACATATGTTTGCAGTCCTGGGACATTCATAAATGCAAATAGCCCCATGAATAAAATAGTAATTAAACCTGCTATTTTAAATGGTACAGTGAAGTAAAGAACAAAGAACACAATCGCTTGAATCACGAACATATAAAATAATGCACGAATTGGATTGTTATTAGCTAGTTTACCACCAACTGTATTACCAATGGCAACTGTTACGCCATAGAATAAGATTATAAGTGTCACTGTTTGTGCTGTAAAGCCTGTTACTTCTTGCAATAAAGGTGATAAATAAGTAAAGACGACAAATGTACCACCATAACCTAGTGCAGTAATGATGAACACTAGTAATAAGCGGCCGTTTTTCACTAGCTTTAGTTGTTCTGCAAAGCCTGTTTTGGTACCTTTTTGAATAGAAGCAGGTACTAAAATGATATTGGCAATTAAAGCTAGAATTCCAATAACTACCATAAATGCAAATGCTATGCGCCAACCAAATTGCTGTCCGATTAATGTCCCGAAAGGAACCCCTGTTATTGTTGCTACAGTTAATCCAGTAAACATGATTGCTATCGCACTAGCACGACGATTTGCAGGTACCAGGTTCGCTGCAATTGTTGAGCCAATTGACATAAATACACCATGAGCTAACGCAGAAACGAGTCTAGCTACTAGTAATAAGCCGATTGTTGTAGAGAACATGGCTATACTATTACCGAGTATGAATATAAGCATAATCCCAAGAAGTAATTTTTTTCGTGGAATATGAGCTAGTAGAGATGTGAGTACAGGAGCGCCGATCATTACGCCAATCGCATAAATAGAAACAGTCAAACTGTTACTTGAAGCGAAGTTTTTAAATCGGTTGCGATCATTGGTAGTAAACCAACGCTTATAAATTCAGTTGTCCCAATGGCAAAAGCAGTCACTGCAAGTGCAGGCAGAACCTTTGTATTTGTTTGTTGCTGTTCTTTCATAGAATCTCCTTCTTTTAATCAGTGTGCAATTACTTGCCAAATGTTCCGGAATAAATGTTATTATGGAGCATGTAAAATAGAAAAGGAAGTACGTACTTTTTTGTTATATAGGAACCTTCTAGTACCTACAAACGAACGTTCTTGTAAATAGAAAGAGGTTATTGATGATGGAAACGAAGAAAAAATACAATATATCAGTAGAAGCGACTCTTGAAGTTATCGGTGGGAAATGGAAATGTGTCATTCTATGCCACCTAACACATGGAAAAAAACGCACGAGTGAATTGAAACGACTGATGCCAAATATTTCGCAAAAAATGTTAACACAACAATTACGTGAATTAGAAAGTGATGGTGTCATTAACCGTATTCTTTATCATGAACTCCCACCTAGAGTAGAATATGAATTAAGCGAATACGGAAAAAGTTTAGAACCCATCTTGACATCACTTTGTAATTGGGGAGAGGATCATATTGTTAAAGTGTATGGTAGTACTGAGGGGTATTTAGAAGATAATGGATTGAATGATTAGCTATAAAGAAAATATGAAATATGTGATAACAGTTTACTAATAGATATGAAGATCATTAATGTCCGTTTTTAGTTTGTAATATGTATTGAAGGCGATGTGACAAAACGCGAAGATATTATTTTCTTAAAAGAATTACTATTATTCGAATAAGTTTCAAAAATAGAATCCATTTGATTGGAATAATAAATGATTTTTTTTGCTAAATATGTAAAAATAAAAAATATCTATTGACTAATGGAAAATAATCTTATATAGTAATAAAAATTAAAATAATTAACGCAATGACAAGGATATGAGTAGTTCATAACGGTTTACAGAGAGGGAAGGCGAGGCTGGAAACTTCCTAATGCAGAAGAAAGACTTACCACCTTGGAGCAGTATTGGTGAAAAGAAGTAATCAGTACCGTAGAAGCAACGATATAGCTTACACAAAGTCATCAACAGGTAGCTTATTTAGTTATGAGATGGAAATTTGGGTGGAACCACGGGTTTAAACCACACTCGTCCCTATATGAGGGATGAGTGTGGTTTTTTATTTTAATAATTAAATAATGAATGCAATGATAAGGACACGAGTAATTCTAACCGCTTTACAGAGAGGGAAGGCAAGGCTGAAAACTTCCTAATGCGGATGAATTATTTACCACCTTGGAGCAGTATTGGTAAAAAAAGTAATCAGTACCGTAAAAGCAACGATATAGCTTACACAAAGCCATCAACAGATAGATTATTTAGTTATGAGATGGAAATTTGGGTGGAACCACGGGTAAATAACACGCACTCGTCCCTTTTATAGGGATGAGTGCGTTTTTTTATTTTTAATTAAATAGAAAATGCAATGACAAGGGCACGAATAATTCATAACGGTTTACAGAGAGGGAAGGCAAGGCTGGAAACTTCCTAACGCAGTAGAATTATTTACCACCTTGGAGCAGTATTGGTGAAATAAAAGTAATCAGTACCGTAGAAGCAACGATATAGCTTAAACAAAGCCATCATGAGGTAGCTTATTTAGTTTGTGATGGAAATTTGGGTGGAACCACGGGTAAAAAACACGCACTCGTCCCTTTTATAGGGATGAGTGCGTGTTTTTTATATTAATAAAAATAGGAGTGAAGTGTTATGAGTCAGAAAGAAATCGTGATTAAATTTCCAAATGGAAATGAAAAGAAATATATGCAAGGGATAACGTTAGAGGAAATCGCACAGTCCATTAGTTCAAGTCTTAAAAAGAAATCAGTAGCGGGTAAAGTCAATGGTGCACTATATGATTTGAAACGTTGTATCAACGAGGATGCTGAAATTGAGCTATATGATATTCATTCGTTAGCTGGTGTAGAGATTATGAGGCATACATCTGCACATGTATTAGCTCAAGCGATTAAACGTTTATATAGTGAGGTTCGTTTAGGTATAGGGCCAGTAATTGAAAATGGTTTTTATTATGATGTTGATTTAAAAAGTACGATGACAGTTGATGACCTAGTGAAAATCGAGAGAGAGATGACTAAAATTATCTCTGAAAACTTGGAGATTAGACGCGAAGAATTGCCACGAGACGAAGTAAGAAAAATCTTTAAAGAAGACCCATTAAAACTAGAATTGTTAGAAGATATACCACAAGAAGATACAGTAACAGTATATCGCCAAGGAGAATTTGTAGATTTGTGTCGAGGTCCGCATTTACCAGCAACTCGATTCATAAAAGCATTTAAATTAACACATGTTTCAGGGGCATATTGGCGAGGGGATAGTAACAATAAAGTACTACAACGCATATATGGTGTGGCTTTTGCTACAAAAGAAGAGATGAAAGAATATTTTCATTTTGTAGAGGAAGCACAAAAAAGAAATCATCGTAAACTAGGGAATGAATTAGAGTTATTTATGTTCTCGGAAGAAGCACCAGGTATGCCATTTTACCTTGCTAATGGTCAAATTATTCGTAATGAATTGGAAATGTTCTTACGTAAACTTCAGCATCAATATGATTATCAAGAAGTACGCACGCCTTTTATGATGAATAAAAGAATGTGGGAGCAATCCGGACATTGGGAGCATTACAAAGAAAATATGTATTTCACAGAAGTAGATGATCAAGAATTTGCATTAAAGCCAATGAATTGTCCTGGTCATATGCTTATTTTCAAAGACAAACGTCGGTCATATCGTGAACTCCCAATTAGAATGGCTGAATTTGGTCAAGTACATCGACATGAATTTAGTGGGGCATTAAATGGTTTATTGCGTGTTCGCACATTCTGCCAAGATGATGCACATATTTTTGTAAGACCAGATCAAATTGAAAATGAAATTTTATTCGCCTTACGTCTAATAGATCGTGTATATCAAACATTCGGATTTGAATATGAAATTGAATTATCAACACGACCAGAAGATTTTATGGGAAGTGAACAGTTATGGGATAAGGCAGAAGCGTCACTTGAAAGAGTATTAAAAAACCTTGGTTATTCCTACAAGATCAATGAAGGGGACGGCGCATTTTATGGACCTAAGATTGATATTCATATAAAAGATGCTATTAAACGTAGTCATCAATGTGCAACAGTTCAGCTTGATTTCCAGCTACCAGAAAAATTCGATTTAACATATATAGATGAACAAAATCAGAAGGTCAGACCGGTCGTGATCCACCGTGCTGTATTTGGATCAATAGATCGTTTTTTAGGGATACTAATCGAGCACTTTAGTGGTGCATTCCCAATTTGGCTATCACCTATTCAAGTCAAAGTGATACCAGTATCAAACACAATTCATAAACAATATGTTGAAGAGATTACAAGACGATTAAAACAAGCAGAAATACGTGTAGAACTTGATTTACGTGAAGAAAAACTAGGCTATAAAATGAGGGAAGCACAGATGAAAAAGGTTCCTTATATTTTAGTGATAGGTGATAAAGAACTTGAAAATCATTCTGTTAGCGTAAGACAATATGGTCAGGAAACTTCAATGGAAGTTCAGCTTGATGAATTTATCTCTAAAATAATAACTAGCATTGAAAATAAATCTTTGAATAATAGTGAATTGAAGTTTGAGTAATTAAATACAACTTATTCAAGTGTCATAAGTAAAACAAATGAGTATCATTAATTTTTTATAAATTTAATTTATACCTCTTCTTGATTACAATTAATACTAAAGGGGGAGAGGGAATGAAAATATTTGATGCACATTTGCACATTATCGATTTTGATTTTCCGATTCAAGAAAATCAAGGGTATATACCACCGTCCTATTTAGTAGAAGACTATCAACATGCGATAAAGGATTTTGAAAGTGTTGGTGGCACCATTGTGTCAGGTTCATTTCAAGGATTTGATCAAGGTTATTTAATCAAAGCTCTAAAAGAGATGGGTCCTTCTTTTTGTGGCGTAACACAGTTGCCATTTAATACAACGGATCAAGACATTCTTAAATTAAATGAGCAAGGTGTCAGAGCTCTACGCTTTAACGTCAGACGCGGGGGATCTGAGAATTTATCACAGTTGGATTATTTTGCAAGACGTGTATATGACTTAGTAGGCTGGCACAGTGAATTATATATCGATGCTAAAGATTTGCTAGAAGTTAAAGAGGTGGTTCAATCATTACCTGCGATTTCGATTGATCACTTAGGCCTCTCAGAGGAAGGATTACCGAATTTACTCGATCTAGTGGAAAGCGGTGTACACGTAAAGGCGACGGGCTTTGGAAGAGTAGAATTAGATGTAGTCAAAGCGATGAAAGCCATTCATGAAATAAATCCTGAAGCATTAATGTTCGGAACTGATTTACCTTCAACGCGTGCAAAACGTCCGTTTAATTTTGAAGATATTCAAGTAATACTTGATCAATTTGATGAAAAAGACGCAAATCGAATTCTTTATGAAAATGCTATGCAATGGTATTCTTGTGGAAAAGCATATGATTACGTTTAGTTTTTCAAACACTTAAAGAAATCTATTTGAAAACTGGAAATATTTCTGATTATTATCATATAGAGGCTGGGTTTAAGTGGAGACGTAAATAGAAGCAAATGAGAAAGTATAGATGTTATTAAATATAATTTGAATTGAATATCAACTTAAAGGCTAGTGAAAGTTCGCTAGCCTTTTCTATTACAAAAACGTAAAGTGAACTTGACATACCAAAACCTGTAAAGTATATTTTACGTAAAGCTTCCTTTACAAGAAAGTGATGGGGATTATGAAAAATAATATCAAAGATTTCCGAGCGATACACAAATACACACAAGACGAGCTTGCTGAAAAGTTGGAAGTATCTAGACAGACAGTCATTTCATTAGAAAAAGAACGATACAATCCATC
This sequence comes from Viridibacillus sp. NPDC096237, assembly GCF_050278625.1. Taxonomy (NCBI): domain Bacteria; kingdom Bacillati; phylum Bacillota; class Bacilli; order Caryophanales; family Caryophanaceae; genus Viridibacillus; species Viridibacillus sp. NPDC096237. The sequence continues at coordinate 9,193 of NZ_JBNNTI010000040.1, forward strand.
GATTACGCTTGCGTTTAAAATTGCTCGGCTATTCAACTGTTCCATAGAAGATGTATTTATTTATGAGGAAGAATAATATGGGAACACCTGTTTTGAAGGTGGGATATATCTTCGCAGTTTTGTTAATTACTTCCGATTTTTTTAGAATATATGCTTTGTGCGACAGTTAATTTAGAAGAAAAATAATAGACGAGTAGATACATAAATAATTCATTCATTCATTCATTCATTTAGAGGAGGAGGAGAAGTTATTATGTCTAATGCAAACTTTGTTTGTAAGAAATGTGGTCATACAGAAACGAAGACGGGGAAAATCGGAAATAGTGGTTACGATAAAGTAAAAAAAGTGGATAAATTAATGTCTTTAGGTACAGGGATGTTCATCTCATGTTGTGCAAAATGTGGCGATGTATTTTCAATGACCATTGAGAATCCAAACAGACTTTAAACTCAAATTAGGAAGGAGTAAAGACGAATGAAAGAAACAAAAATGGGCTTTATCATAATGGGATTTATTTTTGGTGTTATGGCGTTATTTATAAATGGAGTTTCAATAAGTGTAAATAAATTCCCATCTTCACTTATGCTAATTGCTATTTGCATAATGTGTTTTTGCTTAGCCTACTTAGCACCTCACCTTACCGTTAAAGATGAACGTGCACAAAAAATCAGAGAGCGATCCATTTATGTGAATTATTTCATCCTAATAGCAGTAGTTGTAATATTAATGATAGTCTTTAACCCAGTTAGTAGTCTACATATAGATGCTTACAGTCTACTGACAATAATGATGACAATTTATATATCTTCGGTATTTTTAACAATGGTTTACTATGCCAAGAAATATTAAAACTAAAATTCGGGTAATGCAATATTTTTAGTATAAAAAGGATAAGAAAACTTGGATTCTTGAAATAGAATGAAAGTTGGAATAGAGAAACAAAGGAGAGATAGATTTGGGATATATTATGGAAAAGAAAGATAGTTGGTTCTAGGCCACTGTTAATGGTAGGGGCTAGTGTTCTAGTAGTTAATAAAAACAATCAACTATTACTACAATTAAGAACAGATAACCAATGTTGGGGATTACCAGGCGGATCAATAGAAATCGGTGAAACATTAGAAGATGTAGCAAGTCGGGAGTTAGTAGAGGAAACGGGCCTTATAGCAGAAAATCTGCAGTTATTTAATGTTTATTCGGCGAAAAATTCTACTATCAATACCCTCATGGTGATGAAGTATACAATGTGACTACAACTTATATATGTGAGCAATATAATGGTACTTTAAAGGCTGATTTTACAGAAGTGAAAGAATTGAAATTTTTTGAATTGCAATCATTACCTTCAAATATTAGTCCTCCAGACAAACCGGTAATGAGGATTTTAAACGGGATAGACTATTAAAATAAAACATATCCAAAAAAAATTACTATTAAAACGATTTGTAACGCACTTATCTATATTACATAAAAAAACGTATCAGAAATGCTGTGTGAAAGATATTTAAAGGATATTTTTTTCTCCATTCCTCATGTTTATTGTGGGGAAAGTGGTACTATAGTATTGGGTGTTGTGGTGAGTAATAAGAGAATGTAGTAACCTCTATGATAGTCTGTTATTAATATCCTAAATAATTATTATTTTTTGAGAAGGAGAATTTTACAACATGATTATGAAATTCAAGAGAATGGGTGCATTATTAGCGGCTTCTTTATTGATGCTGTGTGTATGGATAGGGGCTATGTCCAATCCAGCAGAAGCTGCGGCAAAGAACGTCTTCACAATTTCACCGGAAACAGTACCAGTGGATAAGGCGATGAAGAAATATACTACATATAATAGTAATACCAAGCATTATTATGTGCTTCGCTCCTATTTAGAGAAATTGGAGAAAAAAGGTGGGGGCACGCTCATATTGAAAAAAGGTACTTACACAATTAGTAATACGTTATATGTGCCGTCGAATGTAACAATTAAAATGAAGGATGGCGTCAGTATTGTCAAAGGTCAGAAAACAGGGACAAGTAAATTTAAAGCCTCAAAATCAATTTTTCAATTCATTAAACCATCAAAAGCCAATAAATCCGGTGTATACGGTAAATATAATGGTGAAAAAAATATTTCCTTTATCGGTGAAGGTAAAGTAACGATTGACATGAAATATGAAAAAGATAGTATTGCTTTGATTATGGGACATAATCAAAATGTCAAAGTGGAAAATATTCAATTTAAAAATATGTATTCGGGCCATTTTATTGAGCTAGATGCTTCTAAGAATATAGTAATAAGAAAAAATACATTTACAAATTCGAAAGCAGCAGCAAATAAGAACAAAGAAGCTATAAATATTGATACACCGGATAGAACAACAGCAGGATGGAGTCAAAAATGGAGTAAATATGATAAAACGCCGAATCAAAATATAACTATTGAAAAAAATAAATTTAAGAATCTAGATCGAGCTATTGGTACACATAAATTTTCAGGCAAAATGTATCATGACAAAGTTATCATTCGTAATAATCACATTGATAAAACTCGCTTGGATGCCATTCGTGTCATGAATTGGTCGAACGCTGTTATTGAAAATAATATCATTCAGAATGTAGCAAATGGCAATTCTGCTATCCGTGGAATTCTAGCCAGTGGCGCAATCAATCCAACATTTAAGAGCAATACTTTTAATACAGTAGGACGAACAATTCAATTTATGGCTTGGAAAAACAGTGGTCCAGGCTCACAATATGATATTACGTACAATAAGCTGAATGAAGCTAACAAAAAAGCACTACTAACAAACAACGCCATTAATACTTCTGAAACGATTATCCGAATTAATAATTCCTACAACGAATTCATACAAAACACTGAAAAAATTCAACTTGCGTCAAAGTGATTTACATGGGGAAAAGAAGCCTTCTACTCTGTAACACTAAAGAAAAGTAATTGTACATGATACTTAATTCATTCATAATATGTTACACATATTATGAATGAATTACATTACGAAGTAATTTCAGTAGCTTACATTTTTTATTTTTACTATGTTTACTTGTACTGTTGATTTTCTATAACTTAATAAAATGGACGTATTCGAAAATCACCAACCCCTATTAATTAACAAAAAGAGAAAAATATAATTATAGTGATATTTAACAAACTGCTAGCGTATATATTTAAGGTTATGAGGGGGGAAGAATATTAAAAAAAAGCTTGTTATTAGTTGGAAGATTTTCTTGTTGATTTGTCCTATTCTGTTGTTTGCGATTGGGAAGATTGATATGTTTGTTTGCTCTGCTTTATTTGTGGAATTATAATCTCTGTTGGTGGTGAATGGCTATTTAAGAAAATGTTTAATTAATAACATAGTAGTGTTCTTATTCCTTCTTTTCATTTACCTCATGCGAATCTACGGGAACAAGTAAAGCATTTGTTTTATGTATTCTCGCAAATTCCTAAACCCCCCCTGTTTAATCTCACTGTCCGTTTATTGAATAACATATAAAATCTTACTCACTTATCCGTAAGTATGCAAAAAAACTAAACATAGATACTACTTACTCTTGCAAAGAATTTAGTAGTGTAGGCTTTTGGTAATTATTGTACAATGAATATAAGAATATTCGGTTTTCGAATATTTCACTAAATGGAAGTATATTGAAAGGTGTGATGTTATATGAAAAAATTTCCAAACACTTTAGAGGTATGTTAATTTTGAGTAAACGTATCACCCCTCTATAAACTACGTAAGCTCAATGAAGGAGCATAATTTGGTTAAAGTATTCATTGGAAGAAATAAATTATTATTAGAGTTAAAAGAATATCATGATTTTAATTGGCTAAAAGAAGTAGAAGTATTTACTATTTTTGATCAGCAGGATTCAGGAAACATTAGTTTTGGAATTATTGAAAATGATAAACGTTATTTCATTAAATATGCTGGTGCAAGAAATTTAGAATATACTGGAGATATAAAATCAGCGATTAAACGCCTAAAAGAAGCAAAGAAAGTTTATCAACATATTAATCACCCCTTATTAATTCAATGCATAGAGACATTTCAGACAAAACAAGGTTACGGATTGAAATTTAAATGGGTAGAAGGAGAATGTATGCATAATCATTGGGATTTTACGCCTTTTGAAAAGTACAATTCTCCTGATTCTCCTTTTGTGAAATTAAGGAGTTTATCTTTAAAAAAACGTATTTCGATATTGAATCAAATATATGAATTTGCGATTTTTGTAGAAGATATAGGATATGTGATGGTTGATTTCTATGATGGTAGCATACTATATAATTTCAAAAATAATAAATTGCATATTTGCGACATTGATTTTTTTAAAAAAGCACCTGTCTTTAATGATATTGGTGAGGATTTTTGGGGTTCTAGTCGGTATAAAGCACCTGAAGAATATCGATTAAACGCTGAAATTACAAGTGCTTCAAATGTATATACATTAGCAGGTTTAGCATATGCATTTATTGGAGGACGAAGTGATAAAAGTTTCGAAATGTGGGAGGCTTCAATAGATCTATATAATATTTGCTCAAAAGCATTAGAAAATAATCCCTCAGATCGTTTTGAAACGATTAGTGTGTTTTATCATCAATGGAGTAAAGCACTTTTAATATAGAAATGTAAATCAATGAGAATGAGAAAGGGGTACAATATGGAAGACAACATATTGTTATCTAAGCTTATTCCACCAGAACCTGCTATACATTATATGAGACGAGCAAAGGTCATGAAAAAGTTAGCACGAAGTCATCATACAAAGCTTACTATTTTACATGGTGGAGCGGGTTTTGGTAAAAGTTCCGCATTGGCACAATTTTTAGCAGATCAATCCAATGCTTTCTCTTGGTATCAAGTGACAGAAGATGATGACGATGTTTTGCCATTTTTACGTCACTTGTTTTATAGTGTGCGGAATGTATATCCTTCTTTTGGAGAAACAATGATTGGTTGGGATCAGCTTTCAATGTTTCCTAAAGTTGAAGAGTTAAATAAGCTGTTTACTATGTTTGTAAATGAGTTTTGCAAGATGCGAGAACCTTTTTTTGTAATACTAGATGATTACTATTTAGTGGATCATATCTTTCATATTCATTACATCATGGAGAAACTGATATTACATTTACCACCAAATGTTCATCTAATTATTTCGTCAAGAACATATCCTTCTTGGGGTTGTATACGGAATTTAAGGTTAAATCATCAATTAGTTGAATGTATAGAAGAGGATTTTATATTTTCTGCAGAAGAAATCCAGGTATTCTTTGAAGATTACTTTCAACATTATATAACAAAGGAACAAGTGGCCAAAATCCTCCTAACAACAGAAGGATGGGCTATTGCTATTTTATTTCTCGCCACACAATCTATTGATTTAGAGAAATCTATAGATAAATTACAGAATCTTTCGTCAAATGACTTTTTTACTTATTTATCATATGAAGTATTCGAGGGGCTGAATGATTTTGAACAGGATGCAATTATGAAACTTAGCATTTTTGAAACATTTTCGTATGAATTAATAGAAGCGTTCTACGGGGAGGTTTTTGAAGAACAGCTTAAAATTCTAGTTAATAAACATGTTTTTATCCAGCCATTAAGTGGATACACAGAGTTTCGATATCATGTGTTATTTCAGCAATTTTTAGAATTGAAAATGATGAAACAGGATTTAGATAATTATCACTCGTTGCATTTAAAGGCTACAAAATATTTTACTCAGCAAAGAAACCCTGTTAAAGCCGTTCATCATGCCATGAAAACAAAAAATGAAGATTTGATTGCATCTACTTTAGCTTATTTTGCAAATCATTTTATAGAAGATGGAAAATTCGATTGGTTTATCGAACGTATTCGTGAACTATCAGCTGGTACAATGGCAACCCATTTTCAACTTTACTATTATGAAGGTGAAAGTCAGAGATATCGTGCACAGTATGAAAAAGCAAAAAAAGCGTATGAAAAATGCATTATATGCGCAAAAGAGTGCTTGTCTTATGATTATTTATTAAGAGCCAAGGCTGGTATTGCACATATCTATTTGGATACTATTCAACCGTCACTTGCTGAAAGTTATTTACAAGAAGCTCTAGAATTGGTGGAACAAGCGAAGTTAGAAGAAGGTCATCTGCAATTTATACAAAAACAATATGCAGAAAATCTAGTAAACTTAGGCAAACCGTATGAAGCAGAAAAGTGGGTTTCAGATGTGGGGCTTTCTTCTCTTATAGTGAGGCAAGGAAATTTGGATGCAAGAATATTATTAAGGCAAGGCAAACTCAAGGAAGCAAAAGGCTTATTAGAAAATCGTTTAGATTCATATAGTCTTATTTCAGATACTTATCGTGAGACCGATGTTTTATATTCCTTTATTTTAATATTATTAGGTGATTATGTAACAGCACTAGAATCAGCAAATAAAAGCATCTTGAAAAAAGAAAATGAACATGCACAGTATATTCTAGCAGTAGCGTATCTTCGTAAAGGACATACATTATTGGTTTTGAATCCAGTAGATATTGCTGAAGCGGAACAATGTTATGAAAAGACCATCGAAATAATGGATAGTATGGATGTGAAACGTGCAAAAGCCGAGTCCTATATGGGACTAGCAATTGTAAAAAGTAGACAGCAACAACTTGAACAAGCACTTATCAATATAAAATTAGGGTTAAAAGAAACGGAAAAAGTGCATGATCATTGGGTTTCGGCTTTACTTTATGTAGCTTTATCAATAATTTATGTGGAACATGCACATTACTTAGAGGCAAAAGAAGCTATTAAGAGCGCAGAAAGTAAGTTTAAAAACTCAAAAGATTATTTTGGACTGACAATTGTTAGCTTTTGGCGTGCTTATATCGCTTATATGCAAAATGATGAAGTTGAATTTGCTTCAAATTTTGAATTATGTATGGCAACTATTGTAGAGAAAAAATATGATTTCTTTGTAAGAGACCAACATATCTTTGGTCCTCAACACAATATAGTATGGTGGCAACTGATGCATCATTGGAATACATTAAAAAAATCAGCTGTTAAAACCAAACACTTTTTTAAATTGATAGAAATAGATGCTGATCTACCTGTACCAGCACATATGTATACTATTCAGCTATTTGGAGCTATTACTCTATATCGCGATAGTAAAGTAATAGTCGAAAAAGAGTGGCAACGAGAAAAGGCAAAGGAATTATTCATTTACCTATATCTAAATCGTACGAGATTTGTTTCCAAAGAAGAAATAATTAATGTACTATGGCCAAAAGCTACTGAGGAAACGAAGGCAAGAGATTTCAAAGTTGCTTATAATGCTTTATTAAAAGTGCTAGAACCAAATCGTCTTCCTAGAATAGAAAGTGCATACGTTGTTCGAAAGCAATCAATGTACAAGCTCATTACACAGCATTGTATGAAAAGTGATTTAGATTTTTTTAGACAATTCATGTCTTTAGGCATGCAACAGAAAAATCCAAATCTTTCGAATGAATGGCTTTTAAGAGGAATCCGAATATACACAGGTGATTTTATCGCGGATAAGAAACAATCAGAATGGCTTCAAGATATACGAGAAGAATTGAAATATATTTATATGGAAGGAATTGAACGCTTAGCACAGAATTATGTCCGATTAAAAGAATTTAGCAAAACAGTGTATTGGGCAGAACACTTGTTGAAACAAGATAATACATGGGAAGAAGGATATCGCCTAATCATGTATGGATATTTCCAACTTCAAAATCGTACTCAGGCTGTCAGATGGTTTGAAAAATGTGAACAAGTATTAAAAGACGAATTGAATATCGAACCAATGGAAACAACCATACAGATGTATGAGATAATTTTAAAATGACCTTATGTGAAAACGAGGGTATTGAAAAACTAACGTTTTTAAAATGTAATGTTCTTCAATAGTAAACACCGGTACTTTTTGTTCGATTTTGAACAGAAAGTGCCGGTGTTTTTTTTGTATTTCCCTTATTCTTCATTTAATAGCTTCAAGATACGTTTCAAATTTACCGCAAATATTGTTGTAGCTCCTTGGACTGCCAGGCCAAATAAACCCGCCGATTTTTCCATATTGTAGCCATACGGATTTTTTCGCTTCAATTTTATAGCGCCTTTTCGCTAAGTCTTTGAATTTTTCCGTTTCTTGAAAAGCTGCTTGCTCTTCATGTTCGGTTGATTTTATGGAAACTGAATACGTTTTGCTTTTGGCACCACCTTGAATTAGTCCTTTCATTATAAAGGGTTAAATGTGAATTTAAATCGAAAAGAATGAAAAACTCAAAAAAAAACGATAAAACTAGTTGATTGGAGTGCAGGCGGCGACTCCTTGGGGAACTAGCGAACATCTTGAGACCCCGCAGGAGCGTTAGCGACGAGGAGGCTCAAGGTTCGTCCCCAGGAAAGCGTTCGCCGGGATGGAAATTAACGGCATCGAAGAAAAAGCCATGGCTAAAATTCATTTTATGGACTTTTTCAGTGCCCTCGTGAAAACGTAGGGTCTTTTTTCTTTGTAACTAATTTGTAACTAGGATTAGTTATGATACTTTTACAGCAAGATGAAAGCGCTTTAAAAAACAAGAGGGAGGTATTGGATGAAAAAGTGGTTGGCGATTCTATTAGTAGCAGTGATGCTTTTACTCGCTGCATGTGGAAGTGACAAAAAAACAAGTGGATCCTCTTCGGAAAAGGATGACAAAGAAGGAGGGACAATTAAAGTTGGTGTATTGGCCTCTTTATCTGGTGCATTAGAGTCTTATGGACAACAAACAAAGCAAGGCTTTGAACTAGGGCTAGATTATGCTACAGATGGCAAGATGGAAGTTGCAGGTAAGAAAATTGAAGTTGTTTGGGAAGATACTGAAACTAAACCAGAAGTAGCAGTGCAAAAAGCAACAAAGTTATTAGAAGATGATGGGGTAGATTTCTTAGTAGGTTCATCTAGTTCTGGAGATACATTAGCTGTCTTACCACTAGCTGAAGAATACGAGAAAATTATGATTGTAGAACCGGCTGTTGCAGATAGTATTACCGGCGCTGAGTTCAACCCATTTATCTTCCGTACAGCAAGAAATTCGTCTCAAGACGCATATGCAGCAGCTGCGGCGATTGCTAAAAAAGGAACAAAAATTGCAACATTTGCACCGGATTATTCTTTCGGTTGGGATGGAGTTAAGGCTTTTAAAGCAGCTGCAGAAAAGTTAGGTGCAGAAGTTGTTTTAGAAGAATATGCTGATCCAGCTGCAACAGACTTCACATCTAACTTACAGAAAGTTGTGAAGGCAAAACCTGAATATCTTTTTGTTGTATGGGCTGGTACGAATTCACCTTGGAATCAAATCGCAGATCTTAAGTTAACAGAAACAGGTATAAAAATTTCGACAGGTGCACCTGACATTGCCGCTCTTCAATTGATGAAGCCCCTTGTAGGCATGGAAGGATTCTCGGTTTATTATCATACATTACCAAAAAATAAAGTGAATGATTGGTTAGTAGAAGAGCATAAAAAACGTTTTGACAATACAGTACCGGACTTATTTACACCAGGTGGTTTTTCTTCTGCTGTAGCTATTGTTGAGGCGTTACAAAAATCAGATGGTAATGCAGATGGTAATACGCTTATTCCATTGATGGAAGGTATGTCTTTTGAGACACCGAAAGGAAAAATGACGTTCCGTAAAGAGGATCACCAAGCATTACAACCTATGTATTCTATTAAACTTGAAGAACAAAAAGGTGTTGACTACCCTGTACCGGTATTAATTCGTGAACTAACACCTGACGAAACAGCTCCGCCAATTCAAAGTAAAAAATAAGTATATGAGAGTTCAGACCATAAATTTGGCCTGGCTCTCTTAAAAACTTTTTACATAAGAAGTTTTTAAGAGAGCTAGACTTAGGAGGAATGAGGATGGAACCTATCATTAGGACAGAAAACTTAAGTATTCAATTTGGAGGGCATCGTGCAGTTGATGGCGTGAATTTTCAAATGCAGGCAAAGCATTTCAAATCTATTATTGGTCCAAATGGTGCAGGAAAGACTACTTTTTTCAACCTACTAAGTGGTGAATTGAAACCAACAGAGGGAGAAATTTTTTTAAGAGGGGAATCGTTAGCAAATGATTCGTCTATCGAACGTACACGAAAAGGACTTGGTCGCTCTTTTCAAATCACAAATGTCTTTCCAAATCTTACAGTCTTGGAGAATGTTAGACTTGCAGTGCAATCTCGTGAAAAGGTTAGATTTAACTTTTATAAACACCATTTGCAGTATAAATCGATTACCAATGAAGCAGTAGAAATATTGGGTCAAGTATTGCTTGATAACAAAGTGAATGCAGTTGCAAGTCAACTATCTCATGGTGAAAAGCGTAAACTAGAAATTGCGATGTTACTCGCTCTAAATACGGAAATATTACTATTGGATGAACCAACTGCTGGTATGTCATTAGAGGAAGTACCGGCTATCTTAGACGTAATACGGTCAATTAAAGAACAAGGAAACAAAACCATACTGCTCATTGAGCATAAGATGGATATGATTTTAGATCTTTCAGATTCGATCATGGTGCTCTTTAATGGAAAGCTTTTAGCAGATGGAACGCCTTCAGAAATTATGGACAATGAAACCGTACAAAACGCGTATTTAGGAGGGCTATATGATGAACAGCTTATTAAACCTTGATCAGCTGCAAACACATATTGGACAATATCATATTTTACAAGGGATTCAATTCGAAGCAATAGAAGGGGAAGTATCCGTATTGCTTGGTAGAAATGGTGCGGGTAAAACAACTACTTTAAAAACCATAATGGGTTTGACACCTGCTTCCCACGGAAAAGTTATGTATGATGGGCAAGACATTACAAAACGAAAGCCTTATGATATTGCCAATCTAGGTATTGGTTATGTTCCAGAAGATCAAGGAATATTTAAGGACTTAACGGTGGAAGAGAATATGAAAGTTGCAATTCGTAAAGAGACAGATGAAGTATATGAAAAACAGGCATATATATTAGAGTTATTTCCCGATTTGAAAAAGTTTTGGAAAAAGGCTGGGGGGCATTTATCTGGTGGGCAGAAGCAAATGCTGTCTATGGCAAGAGCATTTGTAAATGATAGTAAACTCTTATTAATAGATGAGCCTTCAAAGGGATTAGCTCCAATCGTTGTAGAAAAAGTAATGGAAGCTATTACAGAAATGAAAAAGAAAACAACGATTATTCTTGTTGAACAGAATTTTATTATGGCCAGTCGGATTGGGGATACCTATACATTAATAGATGATGGAAAAACTGTTCATTCAGGATCTATGGCTGAATTGATTGGAGATGAAGAATTGAAACGGAAATACTTAGGAATTGGTTAGGGGGAATCCAATATGGATTTATTTATCAGTTTATTTATAAATGGTTTAGCCACAGGTATGTTGATCTTTTTATTAGCGGCTGGATTGACACTTATTTTCGGATTAATGGATGTCTTAAACTTTGCCCATGGGGGACTTTTTGTTTGGGGAGCTTATTCTGGAATCTTCGTTTATACATGGTCAGGCAGTTTTATAGTAGGGATACTAGGTGCGATTGTAACAGGGTTTGTCCTAGGATGGATCACTGAGAAATTAATCATTACACCCGTATATGGCAATCATGTACAACAAATTTTAATAACGCTTGGATTTATGCTAGTACTATCAGAATGTATTAAGGTTGTTTTTGGACCTAATAGTATTCCTGTAGATGTGCCTTCATATTTGGCAGGCAGTTGGGAAATCGGTGAAGTAATTGTGATTAAATATCGTATTTTTATTATCGTTATTGGGTTTATTATTTTCGGAATATTCCAATATATATTAAAGAAAACAAAAATCGGTTTAATCGTACGTGCTGGTGTGATGGATAAAGAAATGGTGCAAGTATTAGGTATTAATATTAAACGTGTTTTTTTATTCGTTTTCATGACCGGTTCAGCAATGGCAGCTTTCGGCGGAATGCTTATGGCTCCTTACTCGGGCGTAATATACGCAGAGATGGGAATGGAATATGCCATTTTAGGATTTATCGTAGTAGTAATAGGAGGGATGGGAAGTTTCTCGGGTTCATTAATGGCAGCAATTCTAGTGGGGCTTGCGGGTAGTTTCATGGCGTACTATGTTCCATATTTATCATTAGCGGTCAATATGATTTTGATGGCTATTGTATTAATATTCCGTCCACAAGGCTTATTCACAAATGCAAAGGAGGGCTAAAAATGAGACAGGAAAAATACTTTTCTCTTAAAAATTTGACGTTCTTAATCATTATAATAGTACTCATTTTCTTTCCCTATGTTGCAGATTCTAGAACGTTAACGATACTAATGACGCAAATATTTATTTTCAGTATATTAGCCATGAGTTATGATATTTTACTCGGTTATACAGGAATTGTGTCGTTTGGGCATGCTATGTTTTTTGGAATAGGAGCTTATACAACGGCCATTTTACTTAGTACTTATGACAATACTATGGTGATTTTCCTCATTTCGATTATAGTAGGTATGATTTTTGCAGGTATTGTTAGTTTCCTAGTTGGGCTCCTGACACTTCGTTTAAAGAGTCATTTCTTTGCAATGTTGACATTGGCGATTTCAGGTTTGTTTTTAGTTGTGGCGGAGAAATGGCGTACTGTCACAAAAGGTAATGACGGCTTTACTTTCAGAGCTCCAGATGTATTCAGAGATCGTGTTCTCTTTTATTTCTTCGTCTTAGTCTGTCTTGTTGTCGTATTCCTTGTACTTAGACGATTTGTAAACTCTCCATTAGGAAAAGTACTAATTGCAGTTCGTGAAAACGAACAAAGGACACGATCATTAGGATTTAGAACATTACACTATAAGGTGACGGCTTCAGTTGTAGCTGGTGTTGTTGCTAGCCTGTCAGGATCACTCTATGCAATATCTCTACGCTTCGTCAATACAAGTGTGATGTCAATGGATATAACATTAGATGCATTGTTAATGACGATAATTGGTGGGGTTGGTACTCTTATCGGGCCAATTGTTGGCAGTCTAGTGATAGAAACTACTCAACATTATCTATCAGGTTTAGCTAATAACTATCCAATTTTTGAGCGCTGGATTATCTTCTTTGGGATGCTCTATATTTTAGCAGTCATCTTCTTCCCAAAAGGCATTGTTGGTACTGTATATGTGAAATATTTAACTTGGAAATCGAAGAAAGCCAAACCCCAACTGCCTACGAAATCTGCACCATTGGTCAAGGATAAGGAGCGATTTGAATGAGTATAGGGATTGTTAGTACCGGAATCTATTTACCTAAAAACCGTATGACATTTGAAGAAATTAGCCAAAAATCGAGTATTCCAGTTGATATTGTTAAAACAAAATTGGGGATTATTGAAAAGACGATTGCTGGATCTGAAGATCATACAGTGCAAATGGCAGTTTGGGCTGCCAAAAGAGCCTTAGAAAAGACAAATTTATCCCCTCGAGATATTGATGTCATTATTTATATCGGTGAGGAGCATAAAGAATATCCACTGTGGACAGCAGCTATTAAAATCCAAGAAGAAATTGGTGCTTTAAATGCATGGTCATTCGATGTGCAGCTTCGATGTGGAACGACGATAATGGCGATGAAAGTTGCAAAAAGCTTAATGCTAGCTAATGAAGATGTTCGTACTATCTTACTAGCAGGAGGATATCGAAATCATGATTTCATCGATTATACAAATGATCGAACACGTTTCATGTATAACTTAGGCGCTGGCGGAGGAGCTATGATTCTACAAAAAGGTACGAAAGAAAATATCATTCTTGAAAGTGATTTGATTACGGACGGATCTTTTTCAGAAGATGTTGTTGTACCGGTGGGTGGAACAAAAAAACCATTGACCCCTGAATTACTACAAGCAGGTGCATATAAATTAGATGTGCTAGACCCTGAAGGCATGAAGACACGTCTTGAGCAAAAGTCATTGAGTAACTTTTTAAAGGTAATCCGCCAATCTTTATCGAAGAGTGGATATGACGAATCTCAATTGGATTATATTGCTATGCTTCATATGAAAAAGTCAGCACATGATTATGTACTTCATTCACTAGGGCTAGCCGAATCACAGTCAATTTATTTATCACATTACGGACATATCGGTCAGATTGATCAAATTTTATCATTAGAGTTAGCTTTAGAAAAAGGGAAAATAAAAAACGGAGACATTGTTACTCTTGTTAGCGCAGGTATCGGTTATGCATGGGGGGCAGTAACAATTCGATGGGGAACTCATGAGGAGGAGATTATATGACATTACAACAAGACATATTAAAAAAAGTGCCGTTATCTAACGGAGAGACGATTGCTTATCGTGAAAGAGCTGGTGGAGATGAGCTTATAATTCTTGTTCACGGCAATATGACATCTTCAAAACATTGGGATGTACTAATGGAAACCTTGGATGAACGTTTCACCATCTTGTCACCAGATTTAAGAGGATTCGGTCAATCATCCTATCAAAAGCGAGTGTCTCATATTCATGACTTTAGCGAAGATTTAAAGTTATGGATTAATGCTCTCGGGTTAAAAGATTTTACATTAGTAGGTTGGTCTACTGGGGGCGCTGTTGCAATGCAATTTTGTGCAGATTATCCCGGATTATGTCATAAATTAATCCTACTAGCTTCCGCTTCAACAAGAGGTTATGCATTTTATGGATCGAATCCGGATGGTTCACCTAATCTATTAAAGAGATTACTTACTATAGAAGAAGTTGAAAAAGATTCCGTAAAAACTGTACCTATGCAAAATTTATATGATAGTGGGAATCGTGAAGGATTAAAGGCGGTTTGGAATGCGCTTATTTATACGCATAAGCAACCTTCAGAACTGCAGTATGAAGCCTATATAGATGATATGCTGACACAGCGTAATCTTGCAGATGTATATCATGTGTTAAATACTTTCAATATTAGTTCTAAAAAGAATGAAGTAAGTCATGGACAAAACGAAGTAGCGAAAATCCAAATACCGACACTAATTATTTATGGTGATCGTGATTACGTAGTACCTGAAACTATGACAAAAGAGATAATAGAAGATTTTGAGGGACGTGCAAAAGTAGTGAAACTGAGCGACAGTGGTCATTCACCATTAATAGATGATTTAACACAACTAGTTAATCAGATTGAACTATTTATATAATGGAGGAATTAGAATGAGATTACAAAATAAAGTGGCAATGATTACAGGTGGAGCTAGTGGAATTGGTTTAGCAGCAGTAAAACGATTTGCAGAAGAAGGAGCAATAGTTATTATTGCGGATTACAACGAAGAAGCAGGAAATAAAGTTGAAGCGAATTTCCTTGAAGATGACTATGAAGTAGCTTTCTATCCTATCAATGTAACAAAACGGGAGAGTGTCAATGAAGTAGTTGAAAAGGTGATTAACAAATATCATAAGATTGATATTTTAATAAATAATGCGGGTATTACAAATGATGCAATGCTTTCAAAAATGACAGAAGAACAGTTTGATCAAGTTATCGATGTAAATTTAAAAGGCGTTTTCAATTGTACTCAAGCAGTTACTCCTTCTATGGTAACAAAAGGCTATGGGAAAATTATTAACACATCATCTGTCAGCGGTGTCTACGGCAATGTTGGTCAAACAAATTATGCAGCTACAAAAGCAGCTATTGTTGGGATGACTAAAACTTGGGCGAAAGAACTAGGTAGAAAAGGAATTAATGTCAATGCAGTTGCGCCAGGTTTTACTAGAACACCAATGGTTGAAAAAATGCCAGCTAAAGTATTAGAGAAAATGGAATCCAGTGTATCTTTACAACGTTTAGCGGCTCCAGGAGATATTGCCAATGCTTACTTGTTTTTAGCTTCAGAAGAAGCAAGCTATATTACAGGTCATGTATTACAGGTCGATGGTGGAATTATGATGTAAGGGGGAGAAGCTATGCATAGTGAGCAATCATGGATATTAAAAAGAGCTGCCATCACCCCCAAAAAAACATCGTTGATTGATATTGCTACCAACAGGAGCTGGTCCTATAAACAATTGGGCTATGAAGTGAAAAAGTGGGCTATGTTTCTAAAAAACTGCGGTCTACAAAAAGGTGATCGGGTCGCCGTGATTGCGGAAAATAGAATTGATCTATTTGCCATTCTTTTTGCATGTGCCATTGGTGGTTACATCTTTGTTCCCTTAAACTGGAGATTAAGTCATTCAGAACTTGACTATATTCTTGACGATTGTACACCAGCCTTAATACTATATGAACATCAATTTATGAAGCTTATTGCTAATAACCCACATATGAAAGCATACCCAATTACAATAGAGCTTTTAGAAGAGCACTTCGATGTACCAACAAATAATTGGAATTCGAAAGACGCATGGTTAATGATCTATACGGGTGGGACAACTGGAAAGCCAAAAGGTGTTATATTATCATATGATGCGATAAATTGGAATGCCTTCAATACTATTATTAGTTGGAATATTAGTAGTGACGATTGCACATTAAATTATATGCCCTTATTTCACACAGGAGGCTTGAATGCATTATCAATTCCGATATTAATGGCTGGAGGTACCGTTGTAATCGGAAATAAATTCAATCCCCAAGAAGTAATCCGGTCCTTGAACAGATACAGTACAACAATTTCGTTGTTTGTCCCGACAATGTATCAATCTATGATTGATACAGAAGAATTTAAGAAAACAAGTTTTCCTAGTATAAAAGTATTTTTATCAGGTGGAGCTCCATGTCCCATCACTGTGCATAAAAGCTTCTTACAAAAGGGAGTACCATTTAAAGAGGGTTATGGATTAACCGAAGCTGGTCCCAATAATTTTATTATTCAACCAGAGGAGGCCGCAAAAAAACTAGGATCTGTCGGAAAGTGTATGCAATTTATTGAAGTTAAAATTCAAGCTCCGAATGGTCGAGAATGCGGACGTGATGAAGTAGGAGAACTATATATTAAAGGAAAGCATATGTTCAGCGAATATTGGAAAAATCCACAAGAGACAGCTAAAACAATTATTAATGGATGGCTTCGTACTGGTGATTTAGCGAAGATGGATGCGGATGGGGATATTTATATTGTAGGACGAGTAAAAGAAATGATTATTTCAGGTGGTGAAAATATCTATCCTCAAGAGGTAGAACAATGTATTATCACTCATCCAAAGGTGAAAGAGGTCGCAGTTATAGGAATCGCTGATCGTCACTGGGGTGAAATCGTTACGGCTTTTATCGTATCTGATGATGCATTTAATAATGTTAAAGAAATTCAAGACCATTGTAGAAGTCATCTAGGTAGTTATAAAATCCCTCGGAATATTTATTTTATCCCTGAACTACCAAAAACACATGTAGGGAAAATTGATAAAAAGACACTTCAAATAATCAAAATGTAAACGGCCTGTTGATAATTAATGGATTCGAATTTGAGTTGCAAAAATGTAATTAGCCATTAAAAAAGGGGTGCAATTAGCACCTCTTTTACATTTAAGCAATTAAAAAAACACCTAAATTGGTTATCTTTTGATAATCTTATTATTTCGCTAAATTGTCTTTAATGCTTCCTGAAGTTTTTCAACTACCCTTGATAAAGCTAATATTGAATTTGTTGTATTCTGAATTGAAATGAGGGTCCTTGTCTCCGATGACTAAAAGCCCTTGATGTTCACTATTTAAGATTGAATCAAAAATCGAATCGAACTTTAATAATGGAGTGAGTAAAATCATTTTCGACTTTGAAAATTCATTTCTTTTCATAAGGTCATTAGCAATTGGAATTGTTCCAAGTGATTTACCTAAAAAAATGATTTCAGCGTATTGACCATTCTTAAGAACATCCAAAATGACTAGGTCAATATCATCCACCATTGTTTTGGATATTTCATCGAGAGTTGTTTTCAAAAAATGTTCTCCATAAGAGTAATGGATATGAACAACATCAATTTTGTTTTGAAGCATTGCCATAGTTGCATAATAAAATAAGGGCTTATCGTAATTGTAACTTGAACCTGAGAACATAAAGCAAATTATTTTGGATCCCATTTCAATATGTGTATAGTTAATTTCTTTACCATTCGTTTGTATATTCTTTTTATGTACTTCCACCATTTTCCCCTCCGAATGTATTTGTGATTTTATAACATAATTTACCGATTATTTTATAAAAAAGGTTTTTTTCTTAAAGATTGTTGCTAAACAAATCATTCAACTTAAAAACTGATTTAATCTACAAATGCGAAGATTCAACTCTGTTTTTTATTTTGACATTTCGTAATTCGGATTTTTAACTAAAGACCCTGTTAGTGAAATAAGTAATTTTCTAATCTAGATAATTAACTAACTGAAAAAAGAATTAATACAATTATCCAACTGAATACAGTAATACATAAAAAAGAATTTCTAATTTTATTTTGTGTATCTTTAGTGAAACTATTTATGTATTGACGAGTTCCTAAACCGATTGACCAAGCAACAATAAAGAATAAAGCCAAAATAGTTATAAACCTTGCATTAGGGAATTTGTCACTTAATGCAGTTACAACTAAACCGTTCAACCCAAAATATAAAAGTAAAATAGTTGCTATACCATAACCACTTAAAAACCACATATTATATTTATTCGTAGTCATCCTATTCCTCCTTTAACAACAATAAATTCCATTTACCAGTTCAATTAAGTAAAAAAGTGACCCCACTTATTGTAGAAACACACCAGTTAGTAAAAGGATGCAAATTCGCATTGGGACAAATGTTTATAATCTAATATTTCAATTTTGAAACCATGATTAAATTTCAACTTATTTAACTTATCACTGTCACAGGACGGGGATTTCTTACCTTAACTTGGTCTTCTTTATAATCTCCCACAATAAAATAAACGAAGTGCCAACTTCTCTTTAATAGAAATCGGCACTTCGTTTTTTCGCCATACATTATCGTGCCGCTTTTGGTGGTTGGCACACGTCACATTTACGTTGGTTATTGTTTTTATATTTCTTAAATGTTTTTTCAAAGTTACTCCCACATGCACATTTAAATAGTAACTTTTGAGAAAAACCGTGATATTCCGTCGTTAGCAACTTACTTTCCGAATTGTTCTCAACAAATTCTTTAATTTTACCAATTGTCCATTGTTTATTCATTCTCTTACACCTCCATATTTTATCGCTATGCGGAGGCTTTTCTTGGCATCCGTTCACTTATAAGCAAAAGTAGTAATTATCTAAGTTACTCATTATAACATGAGCTGGCACTCAATTAAACAGATGGTGTAGCTTTGTAAAAAAGTTTGATTATTTATAATAAATTTTGACTAAAAACATATCTCCTCTATAGACCTTTTAAAGGTGAGATGTTTTTCTATTGGATATCTATGCTAATATCACTATAAAGATTGTGAAGAAATATACTTAAACAAACGGGGGAGTTAGTTCAATAAGAAATGTTAAAACAGACTTAATTTACAGAAAATTTTAAAAAAGGAGTTTTAAATTTGAATACTTTAATAATAAAAGAACTTAAATTACGTAATGAGATAATTGAAGCCTTTCCAATTATGAAGCAGTTACGAACCCATCTTAATGAAGGTACTTATCTTGAATTAGTAATGGAAGCACAAGAAGTAGATAGATATAAAATGTTGGCTTTATTTGATGATGATAAAATTGTGGCGGTTACCGGTTTTAAGCCAATGACAACACTATATTATGGAAGATTTGTTTGGGTTTGTGATTTGGTTACGGACACTAATATACGGTCAAAGGGATACGGTGAAAAACTACTTACATATGTTCATGAATGGGCAAAAGAAAATAAGTATGAAAGTGTTGCCCTATCTTCAGGGTTACAGCGTACAGATGCACACCGTTTTTATGAAGATAAGATGAATTATGACAAAGTAAGTTATGTGTTTAAAACCCCTTTAAAATAAGTACGATATTAAACTACCATGAAAATTAATTTTTTCAAGAAAAGAAAAATGACCATACTTAAGAAGACCCTTGCCTAATCGTTAAAAAAAGAGGAGAGCGGACATTAATAAGACTATTGTTTTCGGTAGACTATTAGTATTGACTCCACTAACCATTTTCATTCTCTGTGGTGCAGGATTATTTTGTACTGCATGGATGGCTAAAATCGTTTGTTATCCAGTCTAGTGAGTAAATGGAACTTGGTCTAAACAGAGGTGAAGTTAAAGTAGAAATACTAAAAGATTAATATATAATGATATAATAAAAAACTAATACTGTGTAATTTACTGTTATAGTTGAAAGGTTGTGAGGCGAAATGAAAGATACTGAAAATGTGATTCAAACAAATGCTAAGTACCATGAATTAGATGCAAAGGCGAATATTATCTATAAATTTGTTATGAATTACAATGATTATATAAAAACAGCTCGTGATTATGGTACAGGGGAAATCATTAATATGGTTGAAGTACATACTCTTACTGTTATTGAAGAGAATCCGGGAATCACTGTTACTGAGGTAGCGTTGGAGTGGAATCGTACAAAAGGTGCTGTATCACAGATTATTACCAAACTAGAAAAGCGAGGTTTGATTATACGAAAAAAAGAAGCTGGGAATGCCAAGAACGTACATTTGTATGTCACTGATAAAGGGAAACTTCTAAGTAAAGCACATAAAGACTATGATATTAAAGAACTCACTTGGGCTGATAAAACATTGCGTAAGAGTTTTACTACTGAAGAAATTAATCTATTTTATAAAGTTATGCAAAAGTATACTGAGTTGTTGGATATGCCTGATATAAAATAAAAAAGATGTGGAAGTAGTCATACATAAACTAAAGCGTTCTTGACAAATTTTTATTTAGGTACTAAACTATTTATTGTTTAGTACCTAAACTTTTTTGTATTGGTAGTAAAGCCCATTAAATTATTACTACTAATGCTTTTAGGTCAATCCAGTTAGGAAAGGGGTTTTAGAAAAGATGATTTCTTTAAGAAATGTTCAAACTACAGATTTAGAACAGTTGTTATTTATTGAGAATGAAGGCTTTTCAATAGAAGAAGCTGCCTCAAAAGAAGCACTTGTGGAGAGGATTCAGTTGATAGCTGATACCTTTATTGTGGCAGAAAAGGAAGGGGAAATACTTGGTTATATTAATGGTCCTATTATTAATCAACCTTTTATAACTGATGATCTTTTTAAGGAAATCAAAGAGAATCCTAAAAGAGGAGGATATCAGAGTATTTTAGGGTTAGCAGTGTCCAAACAGGCTAGAAATCAAGGAATTGCAAAGATTTTAATTGAGAAAATGGAAGAACTTGTAGAAGAAAATGAAAGAGAAGGAATCACTTTAACATGTAAACAGGAATTAGTTTCTTTTTATGAAAAATTTGGATTTGTTAGCTATGGCATGTCTGAATCAAAACATGGTGGAGTAAGCTGGTATAACTTGATCAAATTAAGAGAGGGTATGAATTGATTCTTTTACCCTGTAGCGGATAATGGTGCAACCTACTAAACTGGGCAGCATTTCTGTAAAAAATAAAGTGTGAAAAAGTACAAGTTTGTGAAGAATTGTACTTAAACTAACGGAGTGCTTTAGTTAAAGAAGGTATCCAAATCAGAAGCAACAATCTTTTCGAAAGGCTGTTTTCTTAAAGATTGTTGCTATTCAATTAACGGGACAGCATTCCTGTTTGAAAGATGTTCGGGGTCTTGAAAGAAAAAGAGCCCTCTAGTATGATGCATGAGTGTCAACGAGCATTGACCCATCATCAAA
>NZ_JBNNTI010000041.1:0-30881 GCF_050278625.1 Viridibacillus sp. NPDC096237
TCGCTACCATTATACCGAATTTGGGGAGGTGCCTGTTTTTTATTGTCTGAAAGACGTTGATATGACTGAGCTCAGAATTATGAAATTAACTCAATTATATATTACTACAATAAATTACGCAATTTAGTATTAAATGTAATATTGTAAGATATGAGGAATGTGAGTGGAATAGGAATTTTGAACAAGAGTGAAAACTATTCAAATCTTCAAGCATTCAATTCTTGGAAGAATTAAATACCTGTAATTAAACATCACAATAATTTTAATTCTTACTATGCGTACGCTAGAACGTGATAAAAAGCATTAAGAAGCATTAAGAAGCATTTAGGTGGATTAAAGATAAACGTAGCTTTAAAAGCATGGATAGATGAAGAGTTAAAAAAATTACACAAGGATTTACGAGGAGTTAACAGAGAATTAGGAAAACACGGGTTGATGGTATTAGAACAAATAAAGAAGATTGATGAATATTTCGAAAGATTATATGTAAAAACAAAAGGGAACGATGAAGTTAAGCAGTGTTTGAGATTGGATAAATAAGGGAAATAAAGAGTGGTAGCCAATTAGTGGCCGTCACTCTTTTTCGTTGTCTATTATTTTAAAAAGTTCGTTCATGTCGGTGATATTTAGCGTTTTAGCTACAGCAGCAACGTGTTCTCTATTAATAGAAGAACGCTGGTTATTTGACATTTCACTAATAATATTCGGACGTACTCCTGACAGTTCAGATAGTTTATTTTGCGTTAATCCGCGATCAGCTAAGATCTCTTTTAATCTTACTCTTAGTTCAGCCATAAATTAGCTCCTTTCATATTACAATATTACTTGTAATTATACTTCAATTCCAACATATAGAAAAGTATGAATATAATATATTGACATTCCTATATGTTGGAATATATAATATTATTATAACATATAGGAATTTATATATATTATAATTTAAGGGGTGATAAAAAATGGAACTATTAAACACACAAGAAAACTATGCAAAATTAAAGTCCTTTAAATCTGTGGAAGAGATGAACGAAGCGATAAAATACCACCGTGATCAACATGCAGATACACTTACACCATCCACAAGAAATGTACTGGACGTATTGGCGCGTTACTCATACGTATATCCAGGAGTCTCTTACCGATCTAAAAAACATATTGCAGAGGAGTTAGAAATTGATATCCGTACAGTTCGTAGAGCGTGTAATTTACTTGAGGACTTAGGCATCATCAAGCAGTACAGCACTAAACGTCACAAGGGAGACAAACGCCAATCAACTAACGCAATCGTTATCTTAAAGCCTTCCACAGTTGAGGCTGAAGTAAATGTCCTACCGGAATGTCCTACCCCATTCTTAGAAGCTCCTGCAAAAACTAGTTTAAGAGATATTAATAATACAAGAGATACAGAGAATGCGGATTTGCCGACAAGTTCGGCTGTTAAGGAATTAAGAGAACAAGAACGAAAAGAAGAAGAGCAAGCGTTGCTCAAAGAAGGTCTTGTCGAAAAATTGCCAACTCCGTTAAGGGTGTTATCGCCATTTTTCAAATCTAGTGAATTGTATAGATTTTCTGGAATAATCTTTAAAGCAAAAGCATCTATTGATAGAAACATAGTTTTAGAGCATCACGAAAGTAAATATAAAAAAGCTCTATTAAGTGTTATGAGTGCGTATAAGCGTGGGAAAGTAGAGTGCTTAGAATCAGTCATATACACAGCCGTAAAGCGTGTGAGTAGAAGTATCAAAGTGAAATCAATAATGAATGAGGCTTGGGAAATCTAAACCATAGGGGTGTATGGACATGAAGATTTTGTTAAGTATTTACTATTATTTCGTTGATGAGGATATTGCACCTGAAGATGTAGCGTTAGGGGAATGGTTGTGGTTAGCGTTATTGCCTGTTGCGGGAGTAATAAGTTTGTTATCGGTACTATTATAGGAAGAAACTGTGGCATAAAAATAGCCACTCGCAATGAGCGGCCCTTAGTTTATTGTACTTTGATATTCCATTTAATTTCTTTGCTATCTAAAGTAAATGTTGGTTCATAGACCAACTCGTAACTCTTAGATTTTTTAACATCGAAATATAATTTACCTGAAGCTTTTTTACCAGCATTTATATCTTTGCTTATAGCAAGATCATCATAGCCAAAATAATCTTCCATTTGGTTGTCGCCTTTATCATATAATTGGAATTCTGTGTTATCAATAAACGCAGATTCTTCATTAGTATTTTTTAGAGCGACATCTAATGTTAGTACTGAGCCATTTTTAGCTTCAGAGTATTGAGCAGGTTTTGTAAATTGGGCTTTCTTTATTGTAATTTCAACACCATTTACTTTTATAGTATCCCCAACTTTGAAAACTTCGGCTTTTTTATTAGACTTCGCTTCGGTTTTAGATCCATTACTTACCTTTTCAACTTCAGTTTCTCCACATGCAGCCAATAAAAGCACAGCAGCCATAGGTGCCAGTAACCATTTCTTTTTCATTTCAAAATACCCTCATTTCTATAAATGTGTATATTTAACTATACAGGAAATCGTAACTATTGTGGAGAGTAAATAAAAAGACCGCTCGAATGAACGGTAAAAATTGTTATGTTATGTCTTTTTTAATCAAAAGATAGTATCACATTTATCGTTTATTGAAAATTGGTCACAGCCTGGTCACGAATAGGTATAAATACAAGAAAACACGCTGCCTAAGATGTACTTAGAAACAGCGTGTTATCAATGTTTATCCAATATGATTCCTACTGGGTTCGAACCAGCGACCTCCACCCTGTCAAGGTGGCGCTCTCCCAGCTGAGCTAAGGAATCGGGAGAAATTCAATTCTTAAATCTATGTAAGTATTACTTAATATCATATGATGGCAAACAGTAAATGTCAATAATTGTTTTCGTCAATAAAATAGAAGCGGCTTGTTAGGTCAACCACAACCAAACAAGCCGCTATTTTAGTGAAATAATCCTGATTTTCTAGATTTGAGTAGCATACGTGACGTAATAACATTTAAACGTTTTTTCAAGATAGCACCAAATAAAAGTGCGACAATAAGAACTATTCCGAGTACGATGACATCTACGATAATTTTGTTCCAAATGATACCACCGATCGCTTCTCGAGCCATGCCAATCGCGTATGTGAAAGGTAAATAGGGGTTAATCACTTGGAAGAACTTCGGTAGTAAAACAACGGGATAAGTCCCACCTGACCCTGCTAGCTGTAGTACAAGCAGAATGATTGCCAGCGCTTTTCCGACATCTCCGAAAACGGACACTAATGTGTAGACAACGCTCATAAAAACAAGACTGACGAATAAGCAAAATAGCACGAACCATACAGGATTATGAGCAGACACTTTAAGAATGAAGAGGTCACCCATAGTAATGATAAGTGTTTGTAGTATGCCAATGGTCCAAAATGTCAGTAGTTTTCCGAAATATACTTGACGAGTGGTAAAATCTTCTTCATTTTTTGCTCCCACTGAAAGCAGTGAAATTAAAAGTAAGCAGCCAACCCAAATGGATAAAACAGTGTAGAAAGGTGTCATACCTGTTCCGTAATTTTTGATAGGGAAGAGGGCATTTTCATTTAGCTTAATGGGTTGCTCAAAGAAAGATTTCTCAGCTAAGGGGTCGTTGATAAGTAATTGAATGACGCTATTTATATCCGTCTCTTTTTCGAAGTCCCGGATTTTATTGGCAAGTTCTTTAACTTTTGTATTCACATAAGGATATTGGCCGATAGCTGTATTTAGGCCAGATTTTGCATCTGAGATGTAGCCATCCGTATTATTAATAATACGCACAATTTCTGGTATTTGAGTTTGGATTATAGTTAGCTTATTCTTTGCTGTAGATATTGTGTTTTGTGCATCATCAATAGTTTTAAAAACAGTTGGTTCAATAGATTGTGCATATTCTTTTATGAAGCTGTCAAGCTCGACAGAAGTGTTTTGTGCAATATTTTGTAGTGAGTTGATGGCATCTGCAACATCTTGTTCTTTACCAGCAAGCACTGCGTTAATATTGCGGGCATTTGTTTGTGCTTCTACTAATAAAGCTTTTAAATTTTTTGTATCCTCTATTGCAGAAGCGAGAAGTTGTGATTGATCTTTAATGTTATTTTCATTGTTAAATAGCTTTAAATCTGTCAATGATTTTTCCACATTAGAAACTTTATCGATAGCAGTAGTAACTTGAATGTCTAAAGTTTCTTTTGCATTATTTACTTCAGTAAAATCAATCTTTGTATTTTGTAGTTGTTTTAACAATGTATTTACATCAGTTGAAATTTTTTGGACGGTCTGTAAATCTTTTTTAATTTTTGGACTCATTTCATTAAGACGATCTTTAGCTTGAGTCAAGAAAGACAATGTATTATCAATTGTTTTTAATCCTTCAGCTGTTAGTTGTTTTGCTTTGGGAATTTCATTTTTAGCATCGCCAATCATAGTACTTGCTGAATTTGCATCTTTTTGTGCTTTCTTCAATTCTGTATGAATGCCAGGTAAGTCTTTTTCTAATGTAAATACAAAATCTTTGAACCTTTCGATATCGGGTAAGTTATTTTGCATTTCTATTCCAATTCGATTGAACATCTCAAAGATTGTACCGTTTACTGTACCAATAAATTTACTACTCATTTCTTCAGCAAGTACACTGGCTCCTTTACTTGTAATTTTAGGAGCAATCGAATTAATTTTTTCATTAACGTAATATTCCATTTCAGCTTTATGAGGTTTGCCTGAAACAACTGTTGCGAGGTCCTTAGAGAAGTTTTCTGGAATAATGATTACAGCAAAATAGTCTCCGTTTCGAACATTCTCCATTGCTGTTTTACGATTTGTAAATTGCCAGTCCATATCTTTATTTTTATGTAACGTTGCAACTAGCTCTTTTCCAGCATCAATTTGTTGGTTGTGTATTTTTGCGCCACTATCTTCGTTTACGAAACCGACGGGAATTTGATTGGTTTGCGCATAAGGATCCCATGATGCCGCGATGTTTAGCCATGCATATAATGAAGGTAAAATAATAAGCCCGCCTAATAATACAGCTGCTACCCAGTTAGAGAATATATTTTTAATATCCCGCTTATAGATCTCCCATATATTTTTCATGTCAGTCCTCCTGAGTAAAAAGTTAAATAATAATCACCTTGTAAATGCACATCCCTTTGAAAGGATTCTTAAAAATAGCTATGGTTCTTAGCTCTAGAAAAAATAGGAGAATATAAAGAACTGACAGTTTGGTGTATTGAAATGGAAAAAACTTAATAAGGAGTTAAAAGTTTTAGTGGGCTAAAGAGGAAATCTAGGTTAATTGGAGATGGATGATGGTTTATTATATTAACAATTGGTGAAATGGTGTCATGTTCTGAAGTTTTCTTTCTATGTAAGATAATTATGAGGAGGTTGTAATGATTTTGTAATTTAAGGAAATTAAGAACGAAGTAGGTAAAAGGTGTCTATAACATTTATAATTTGGGTAGGATATAACTATACATACATGATATTAATAGTAATGCTGATTTCAATTTAAAGTGCTTGGTTAAGAATAAATATATAAAAGTACGAGCTGTCCTTTTCATCAGACAGCTCACTTTGCTACACTTCATTCAAGATGCTGATCATTTTCTTCCGAGGCTGTATCTTGATATTGAAAGAATAAAAACGATTCATCTTCTAATTCCACTTGTTTTTGCGGATGCAAGCCATGTGCTAATGGCCCTGTGAAAATTGGTTCCCACCATGTTTCTGTTTTCAACATGTAACATTCCCCCTTTTAGAAGTCTTCAACATTTGACAGCAACCTTCTTAAAAATGGTACAATTTGAGTCAGATAAGGCTCTTTTTCTTATGAAATTATGTAACACTTTTATTATGGATAAATCACGATGTATTTATGCAAGCTTATGAACAAATTTAGATAAATATTTTTTATAAAATGGAGGTTATTTTATGGTTAATTTTAATGCCTACGATGTAGAAGCAATGATTGCAGAACAAAGGAAATTTTACTTTTCAGGAGCAACAAAAAGCTTGGCATTTCGTAAAGAACAATTAAAAAAATTAAAAGCTGCGATTGTTAGTCATGAGAAAGAAATTTTAAAAGCACTGCATAAAGATTTACGAAAAAGTGAATTTGAAGCGTATTCTACTGAAGTTGGGATTGTGCTAGATAGTATTAGCTATATGCAAAAGTATTTAGAGGAATGGTTACAACCAGTATCGGTACCAACTCCTTTTCATTTCCAACCAGGGAAAAGTTTTATCGTACGCGAACCATATGGGACAGTGCTTATTATTGGACCATTCAACTATCCATTTCAACTTGTAATGGAACCATTAATTGGTGCCATTATTGGAGGAAATACTGCTATTGTAAAACCTTCTGAAGCATCGGTACATACTGCTGAAATTATAAAGAAAATAGTGCAAGAAACTTTCCAAGGAAATTATGTAAGGATTGTTGAAGGTGAGAAGGAAGAAACAACAGCATTGATACATGCCTCGTTTGATTATATTTTCTTTACGGGAAGTGTAGCTGTTGGAAAAATTATTGCGAAAGCTGCAGCTGAACGTTTAACTCCACATACGCTTGAACTGGGTGGGAAAAGTCCTGCAATTGTAGATCAAACAGCCAATTTAGAAGTTGCTGTAAAACGTATTGCATGGGGGAAGTTTACGAATGCTGGTCAAACATGTGTTGCACCGGATTATGTATTAGTACATGAGTCAGTAAAAGTACCTTTTATCCGCATTTTGAAAAAGACACTTCAAAAATTTTACGGCAAAAACGCGCAAGAAAGCTTGGATTATGGTCGTATTATTAACGAGCGTCAATTTAAGCGTTTGCAAAATGTTTTAGAGCGTGAACAAAGCCAAGTACTATTTGGTGGTAACTATGATCGTGATGATTTATATATTGAGCCGACTGTTCTACAAAACGTTACGTGGAATAGCCCTTCTATGGAAGAGGAACTATTTGGACCAATATTACCGATCATCGTTTACGATGATTTGCGAGTAGCTATTCATCAAATTCGACAATATCCGAAACCATTAGCTGCATACTTTTTCTCTGAAACAGAGAAAGCAATTCAGTATTTTCTTGATGAATTACCGTTTGGTGGTGGTTGTGTGAATGATGCAGTAACGCATGTAGCAAGTGTCTATTTGCCATTTGGAGGGGTCGGCAATTCGGGCGTTAATGCTTATCATGGTAAGGCAAGCTTCGAATGCTTTACGCACCCAAAATCCATTTTGAAAAAATCAACGAAGTTAGCAAATAATTTATTATTTCCACCGTATAAACAAAAAGTAAAATTAGTAAAAACCCTTTTAAGATAAAAGTGGCGAAGAGCGTCTAGTATTCGATTTTAATTACGGATAGGCTGTAATCAAGAGAAAGTATTAACGATTAAACACTCCATTTAGTATAAATGAAAAGCATTTCTAACGTGGTGTAACCACAAGAAATGCTTTTTATGTACATTAAACGTTAACACATGGCAATTTAATTGTAATACTAGTACCTTTACCGTATTCACTATCAATTGTAATCTGACCTTCATGTTCATGAATAATTTTCTCAGTTATCATCATGCCAAGACCAGTACCCTCAGCTTTTGTTGTATAGAAGGGTTTGAAAATGTGTTCAACAACTTCTTTTTCCATACCGCCTCCATTGTCCGTAAAACAGATGCTACAAAATTGTTTGGCCGTTTTTTCAATCGTAACGATAATTTTTCCGTTTTTTTCTATAGCTTCTACCGCATTTTTTATAATATTAATAATAACTTGTTTAATTTGATTGGCGTCACCTTTGATCATCATATTATTAGTGTGCCAATTTTGAAGGAGTTCAATATTTTTTAATTGCAGCTCAGGTTGATATAAAGTCAAGATATCTGAGATGACTGTATCGATTTGGAATACTTTCGGCTGCATCGCATGAGGTTTTGAGAGAACTAAAAACTCACTTATTATTAAGTTAATGCGGTCTATTTCATCATCAATTAAATTTGTATAAAATGCATACGGTGAATTCTTATCATTATTCATCATTTGGACGAAGCCAGAAATAACAGTTAATGGGTTACGTACTTCGTGTGCGACACCAGCAGCGATTTCTCCTATAGCCTTTAACTTTTCTGCTTGAATGATTAGTTTTTCTGATTCCTTTTTATACGAAATATCACGAGCAATAATGGATGTCGCTATAATTTTGCCATTATAATCATAAATAGGTGATAACGTCATTTGTGCATCGAAATAAGTGCCGTCTTTTCTCATATCTTTTGATTCAAGCATATCAAAGCTGCCGCCATTCAAAAGCTGATTACATCGTTCTTTTGCTAAGTTCACATATTCAGGTGCTACTAGAGGAACAGATTTTCCAATGCATTCTCTCTTTTTCCAACCATATAGTTTCTCGAATGCTGGGTTAACGGTAATGATTTTATTATCTAAATCAAAAACAGCAATACTGTCTTTCGCATTTTCAAAAAATAGATTCAAGTAAGCTTCCTTAGACAGGAATGCCTTCTCTAAAGAATTCGAATAATTCTCCATTTTTTTCCATGAATTATTAATGTAAAAAGCTTGCATAAAACCTATTACAGCAACAAAAAGTAAGATTAAAGTAAAGAGAGTAATATCTGTATCAGTAATAGAACTACTGAAAGCTGTATAGCGATACTCTATTAGTAAAAAAACCTGAATAATAGTAACGATAAACATCGTTGAATTGATCCAAAAAGATCGATATATTGCTAGTAAAAAAAGTAGTAGAATAAGATAGATTAAATGATAAATATAATCAGTTTGCATAATCAATAATATACTAGAACCATTTAGTCCGATTATTAATAGTATCCTCATTACATATTCATTTATATGTAGGGCTGAACAAACAAGTAAAAGGACACAATAAATACATGCAGTAAAGGGGAAAGGTACTTCATAATTCATCAAATGAATGCTACTAATAATGGCATGAATAATCATTCCAGCTGTAAATAAAAATAGTACAAATTGATTTCTTTTGCGTAAAATAGTAGAGTGCTTCATAAAGACACCTCGAATTTGGTTATAATACCATCATACATTATTTAACGTTGTCGTAAAATGTCATATTTTGATATGATGAAAAGAATAAGGGAGGCTTTCAATTTGACAAGCGATTTTAAAGAACAAGAAACTATTGAATTACTAAAGGAATTAGTGAATATTGCTAGTCCATCTGGGTATACAGAAGACATTATGAAATATATGTCTAGCCTATTAGAAAAGATGGGTGTTTCTTATAAAAAAACGAATAAAGGTGCAATAATTGCAACCATTTTAGGTAAAGATGATTCTAAACATCGCCTCTTAACAGCACACACAGATACTTTAGGTGCCATGGTAAAAGAAGTAAAAGAAAATGGGCGCTTGAAATTGTCTATGGTTGGAGGGTTCAACTGGAATGCTGTAGAAGGTGAATATTGTACCATTCATACAGCTAACGGAGATAAGATTCGAGGTACGATTTTAATGCATGAAACGTCAGTACATGTTTATCGTGAAGCAGGAAAATTACCTCGAAACGAAGATCATATCGAAGTTCGTCTCGATGAAAAAGTATTCAGTGCAAGTGATATTCGTACAAAAGGTATTGAAGTTGGAGACTTTGTATCTTTTGATCCACGTTTTGAATTTACAGAGAGTGGTTTTGTTAAATCGCGTCATTTAGATGACAAAGCAAGCACAACTTTACTATTAAAATTACTTGAAAAATTATCAATAGAAAAAATTGAAATACCATATACAACACATTTCTATATTTCTAATAATGAAGAAATAGGTTATGGCGGAAACTCTAATATTCCATCTCAAACAGTAGAATATATTGCTGTGGATATGGGAGCCATTGGTGACGGACAGACATCTGATGAATATACAGTTTCTATCTGTGCAAAAGATTCTAGTGGCCCATATCATTACGCATTAACTAGACAGCTTGTAGCACTTGCAAAAGACAATCACATAGATTATAAATTGGATCTTTATCCATATTACGGCTCGGATGCATCGGCTGCGATTAGAGCAGGCGCTGATGTACGACATGCATTATTTGGACCAGGAATTGAAGCATCTCACGCATATGAACGTACACATATTGATTCACTTCGTCATACAGCAGATTTATTACTAGCATATATCAAATCGCCTATGATTGATGAACAGGAGGCAGAATAATGCAAGTCACCGAATTACTACAATGTTTACCGATAAAAAAAGTAATTGGTCAATTACCCGAAAATGTAAAAGATATCGCGATTGATTCCCGAGGAGTACAACCTAAAAGTGTATTTGTCTGTATTAAGGGTTACACAGTAGATGGACATGACTTTGCACAAAAAGCAGTTGAAAATGGTGCAATTATTATTGTAACAGAGTACGAGTTAGAACTTGAAGGCGATGTAGCACAAGTAATTGTAAGTAATACGAGTCGAGCTCTTGGATTACTTGCTGCGAAGTTCTTCGATTATCCTTCGAAAGACATGACAATGTTTGGTGTAACGGGAACTAATGGTAAAACGAGTGTTACATCTATAATTCGAGACATACTCCATGGATTGGGTATTAAAACAGCCTTGTCTGGTACAATTGGTTTTAACTTAAATGGTGTCATGTATGAATCTGCAAATACAACAAGTGATGCACTTAGTACACAGCAAATGATTTTCCGTGCAGCAGCTGAAGGCTGTCAAGGTATGATTATGGAGGTATCTTCACATGGTTTAGTAGAGGGACGTTTAGCAGGTGTTGATTTTGATGTTGCAATTTTCACAAACCTAACACATGATCACTTAGATTTTCATGGCACAATGGAAAACTACGGAAATGCAAAAGGTATGCTTTTCTCTCAACTTGGACAAGACCTTGAAAAGGATAAGGATGCCGTCTTAAATGCTGATGATCCATGGTCAGAAAAATATCAAGAACTAACACCATTCCCAATATGGACTTACGGTTTAAAAAATGATGCCATTTTTAAAGGTGTTAACTGTCAATATCATAATCATATGACTTATTTTGATATGGAAACGCCTGAAGGAACTTTTCCAGTTAAAATGCATTTACTTGGGGAATTCAATATATATAATGTGCTAGCAGCTACTGCTGCTTTATATTCAAGAGGCTATGCTATTGGAGATATTATTGAACAAGTTGAGGCAATTGAATCTGTAAAAGGCCGAATGCAAGGGATTCCAACAGGTGATTTGCCTATCTCAATTTTCGTCGATTACGCACATACACCTGATGCTATTGAAAAAGCAATCAACGCAGCAATGCCTTATAAAAAAAATAAAATGATTTTTGTCATTGGCACAGGTGGTAATCGTGATAAATCTAAACGACCTGATATGGCGAAAAAGGCTTCACTTTCAGATTACGTAATTTTAACGACAGATGATCCACGTTATGAAGAATATGACAGTATTTTAACTGACCTTGAAAAGGGTATGACACATGATCAGTATGCATGTATTGGAGATCGTGCAGAAGCAGTGAGAAAAGCTGTAGAAGTTGCTGAACCAGGAGATTTAATAATTTTTGCTGGAAAAGGCCACGAAGATTATCAGATTATTGAGAATACAAAATATCCTCATAGTGATGCAGAGATAGCGCTAGAAGCAGCTCGTGAAAAATTCCAGTCATCAACTAAATAATTCCAACTATAATACGAAAACACTACAAATGTATGTATTTAATACATTTGTAGTGTTTTTTTAATCTAATTGTAACGAAATTTAGGTATAAATACGTGTATAGTTATAGTTAATTTATAACCTATTAATAAGTTGGTTTTAGATATAAAGATTTTGTTTAATTTATAAAGAAGAGGGTATAAAGGCATGTATTAAATTGATTGGGGGAGTGAAAGGTGTTGAAATGTATTTCTTTATTACACCGTTAATTATGGATACAAAAAATCGTACTAAAAGTTTATTGGTTGTTGGAATGACTGCAGTAATTGGGACATCAGCCTTGCATGGAGTTGCAAAGGCAGAATTAAATTCTGAACAAGAACAAGTTAAAAAAAATACAGATATCGATCAAATGGAAACTAATAATAGGCCATTAACTTCTGTTGGTGAAGTAACTGAAATACCTCAAATTGAAAATTCAAAAGATATAAGCGCACCAGAACCAGATATTGAAACATTAAATACTTTGGATCAAACAATCGATAATGTTCAACTTGTGCTAACAAATCAAAATGCTACCACATCTACAAAAGTAGTGGAAGAAAATGATTCACAACAAACTGTTGTAAAAACAATTGCACCTTATAGTAGTGGTAATGTATCTACATTTATACAAACAATTGGACCAACAGCTCAGACTTTAGCAAAAAGGAATTATATGCATCAGTTATGATAGCGCAAGCTGTTCTTGAGAGTTCATTTGGTACAAGTACTTTAGGAGCGGCGCCAAATCACAACTTATTTGGAATGAAAGGGAATTATCAAGGAGCTTATATAACAATGCTGACGTTAGAAGATGATGGTAAGGGGAATTATTACCAAATATCTGCTAACTTCAAGAAATACCCATCGCATACCCAATCGTTGCAAGATTACGTAAACTTGATCAAAAACGGTGTATCATGGGATGCCTATCGATACATGAAAGTATGGAAAAGTAAGACTACTTCTTATACTGATGCTACTCGTGCATTAACAGGTACATATGCAACGGATACGCTTTATGCTAGTAAATTAAATAATTTAATTGCAACTTATAATTTAACAGCTTATGATTCTGCATCGGCTACGGGAGATTCTTCGATGGGTGAATCAAATGATAAAAACGATTCTAATAATTTACTAGGAAAAGCTGTCTACTATACAGTACAAAAGGGGAACACGTTATCTTCTATTGCCCGAAAATATAATACATCAGTAGCAAGTCTTAAAAACTGGAATAATTTAAAATCCGACACGATTTATATAGGACAAAAATTAATAATTGGCAAAGGTGAAACTGTTGAAAATGCAGGTCTAAGAGAAAATACAAACTCGAATAATCAAGTCACAACATTAAACAAGTATTACACAGTACAAAAGGGAAATTCCTTATCTGTCATTGCAAAAAAATACAATACAACAGTAGCAAAGCTAAAGAGCTGGAATAATTTAAGATCTGACACAATTTATATAGGACAGAAGTTAATCGTGAGTAAAAGTGGAAAAGCTGTAAATGCAGGTCTAGGTGGAAATAAAAACTCAAATAATCAAGGCGCAACATCGAATAAGTATTACACAGTACAAAAAGGAAATTCTTTATCTGTCATTGCGAAAAATTATAATACAACAGTAACAAAGCTAAAGAGCTGGAATAATTTAAAGGCTGACACGATTTATATAGGACAAAAATTAATTGTTAGTCAAAAGACGAATGTTCCTAAAGAATCAAATAATATTGTTAATACTTCAACAAATAATAAGGTGTCTTCTACCAACATGTATTATACAGTGCAGAAAGGTAATACTTTATATGCTATTAGCAAAGCATACAATATACCTATTGCAGATATAAAGAACTGGAATAATTTAAAATCTGACACAGTTTTTGTTGGACAAAAACTAATCTTAAAACAAAAATTAACAAAGAATATTGAAAATACCCAGTCTACTACTAAAACTGTGAAATATATAGTTCAATATGGAGATTCCTTATCTGTAATTGGAAAAGTGTACGGTGTGTCAGTGGCAAAATTAAAAAGTTGGAATGATATAAAATCGGATTTAATTTATGCTGGACAAAAACTAATTATTAAAAAATAACGTGATCTAGTTAAGAGCATGCTAACTATGTATGCTCTTTTTTGTTATAATAGTAGGGTTAAGAATGTATAACAGGATAAGCACATGGAGAATCGACTACAATAATAGAAAAAATAAATTGTACGTCACGATCATCAAATGTAGTCAGTCAATGAAGAACTTATATTGACAACTAAATTCGGTTTAGTATGACTTAACATTTTTAGTTTTATGATGAAACATTATGGACAGAAGGAGACGGAAAAATGAGTTCTAATCTTGAACAAGATATATTATCTCGTCGTACTTTTGCCATCATCTCTCACCCGGATGCTGGTAAAACTACGATAACAGAAAAGCTTTTGTACTTTGGTGGCGCAATTCGCGATGCAGGTACAGTTAAAGCGAAAAAAACAGGTAAATTTGCTACTTCTGACTGGATGGAAATCGAAAAGCAACGTGGGATTTCAGTAACATCTTCAGTTATGCAATTTGATTATGATGGTCGCCGTGTCAATATTTTGGACACACCAGGACACTCAGATTTCTCAGAAGATACGTACCGTACATTGATGGCAGTAGATAGTGCTGTGATGGTTGTGGATGCAGCAAAGGGTATTGAAGCACAAACATTAAAACTATTCAAAGTTTGCCGTATGCGCGGTATTCCTATCTTTACATTTATCAATAAATTAGATCGTCAAGGTAAAGAGCCACTTGAGTTGATGGAAGAACTTGAAGAAGTTCTAGGTATTGAATCTTATGCTATGAACTGGCCGATCGGTATGGGTAAGGAGTTCTTAGGAATTTACGATCGTTATAACAAACGAATCGAG
This sequence comes from Viridibacillus sp. NPDC096237, assembly GCF_050278625.1. Taxonomy (NCBI): domain Bacteria; kingdom Bacillati; phylum Bacillota; class Bacilli; order Caryophanales; family Caryophanaceae; genus Viridibacillus; species Viridibacillus sp. NPDC096237. The sequence continues at coordinate 14,666 of NZ_JBNNTI010000041.1, forward strand.
CAATTCCGCACAGAGGAAGAGGAGCGATTCTTACCAATTGATGAAAACGGTGAGTTAGCTGTTGAACATGATATGAAGAAAACTTCTTACTACACACAAGCGATGGAAGACATTATGCTTCTAAACGAAGCTGGAAATGACTTTTCAGCAGAACGTGTAACAAGAGGAGAGTTAACACCTGTATTCTTCGGTTCTGCTTTAACAAACTTCGGTGTACAAACATTCTTAGAAACATATTTGAACTTTGCACCAACACCACAACCACGTCTAACAGAAGATGAGCAAATTATCGAACCTTTAGATAAAGATTTCTCAGGTTTTGTGTTTAAAATTCAAGCAAATATGAACCCAGCACACCGTGACCGTATTGCCTTTGTACGTATTGTATCGGGTGAATTTGAACGTGGTATGAATATGACTTTATCACGTACTAATAAATCATTTAAAGTAACACAATCGACTCAGTTCTTAGCTGATGACCGTGAAACAGTTGATAAAGCTGTAGCTGGAGACATTATTGGTCTTTATGATACAGGTAACTATCAAATTGGTGACACCGTTGTTGGGGGTAAAAAAACATTCCAATTTGAAAAACTACCACAGTTCACACCAGAATTGTTTATGAAGGTAACGGCGAAAAACGTTATGAAATCAAAACACTTCCATAAAGGTATTTTACAACTTGTGCAAGAAGGTGCTATCCAATATTACAAAACTTTGCATACGGAAGAAGTAATACTTGGAGCAGTTGGTCAATTACAATTTGAAGTATTTGAACACCGTATGAAAGCTGAATATAACGTAGATGTTCGCATGGAACCAATGGGCTCGAAAATAGCACGCTGGATTCAAAATGAAGCTGATGTTAAAGAATCTATGACAGGTCCTCGTAGCATGCTAGTACATGACCGTTATGAAAATCTTGTTTTCTTATTCGAAAATGAATTTGCAATGCGCTGGTTCCAAGATAAAAACGAAAATATTGAGTTATATAGCTTATTATAAGGACTCAAATTCAGTCGCCCTACCTAGTTGGAGGGCGACTGAAAAACTAACGTTTTTAAAATGTAATGTTCTTCAATAGTCAACACCGGCACTTTTTGTTCGATTTTGAACAGAAAGTGCCGGTGTTTTTTTGTATTTCCCTTATTCTTCATTTAATAGCTTCAAAATACGTTTCAAATTCACCGCAAATATTGTTGTAGCTCCTTGGACTCCCAAGCCAAATAAACCCGCCAATTTAGCTGTATATGGTGGAAACAATTAATCGTTGCTGCTATGGCTTTTTCTCCGATGCCGTTAATTTCCGTTCCGGCGGACGCTTTCCTGGGGACGAACCTTGAGCCTCCTCGTCGCTAACGCTCCTGCGGGGTCTCAAGATGTTCGTTAATTCCCCAAGGAGTCGCCGCCTGCACTCCAATCAACTAGTTTTATCGTTTTTTTGAGTTTTTCATTCCTTCATCTTAGTAAATATCTTTCTTCTTAAAAGGCTTAGCGAAAAAGGGCTATAAAATTGAAGCTAAGAATAGTGAGTTGAAGAATCAGTATGGCTACATTTCGATATTAATTTTAAAAGTTTCTCTATCAGCTATAACTCTTGCTAAACATGTCAATATTATGTCTGTTAAATGGCTTGATAAAAGTCTGAAAAAAATTTATTATCTGAAAAATATTTGTGGTTATATCAATAATTCAATATGATTAAAAGAATGAGTATATAAGGGGCGAGTGCAATGAAGATTAGTGATTTTTCCATCAAGAGGCCAGTTTTTACAATAGTGACGATGTTGCTTGTGATTATTTTAGGAGCAGTATCTTTTTTTAAAATCCCGGTAACCCTAATTCCTGAGCTAAATCCGCCAATTGGTGTAGTTGTTACAAATTATTCAGGAGCTAGTCCAGCTGAAGTGAATGAAAAGGTAACAAAACCTTTAGAACGTACACTATCAACCTTACCGGGGATTAAATCGATACAATCGACTTCTCAAGAGGGCGCAAATTTTATGATGCTTGAATTCAATTGGTCGACAGATATTAATAAAATACAAACAGATGTGTTACAACGAATAGATCAAACTCCTATTCCATCTGATGCTAATCGTCCACAATTTCTAAAGTTTGACCCAGCTCAGTTTCCAGTTATTCAACTGACATTACAAGCAACGGGTGACAATCAAGATATCCGTATTTTAGCAGAAAGACTAGAGCAAGATTTACTACGAACTGAAGGTGTTGCTAGTGTAAATACTTCAGGAACTCTTATTGAAGAAATGCGTATAACCTTAGCTAAGGACAAGCTTGTTAAAAACGGTTTAACACAAGCAGATATTGTACAAACAATTCAAGGGAACAATATTTCACTACCTGGAGATCCTATTGAAACAGGTAAAGGACAGCAACTGACTGTCAGAGTGTTAAGCACGTTAACCTCTGTTAACGATTTAAAGAGACTTATCGTAAAAACAAACCCTTTAAATGGAGAGGAAATAAAATTACAAGACATTGCTAATGTAAAAGTGGCTGAGCAGCCTACTGCAACAATTACTAGAGCTAATGAGTATCCAGCTGTCTTAATGTCCGTCTTACAAGAATCGGGTGCTAATACAGCAGAAGTTTCGAAGAATTTTCAGTCCGCGTTAAATACTTTATTAGCCCAAAAGCAGTATGAAGGAGTAAAGGCAGATATATTATTTGACCAAGGCGATTATGTAAAGTTAGCAATTAATAATATCGGTTCATCGCTTATTTACGGTGGGATTTTTGCTATGCTAGTTTTATTTGCCTTTTTGAGAGGCATTCGTAGTCCAATTATTATTGCTGTAGCAATCCCGTACTCAGTTATCGTGACTTTCGTTCTTATGTATTTTGCAAATTTTTCATTGAATATATTAACGCTAGGGGCACTAGCTTTAGGGATTGGTATGCTTGTAGATAACGCCATAGTAGTAATCGAGAATATTGAACGACATCTAGGGATGGGCAAAAGCTCAAAGCAAGCAGCATCTGAAGGAACGAAAGAAGTAGCATTAGCTATTATTGCATCTACCCTAACGACAGTTGCAGTGTTTGTTCCAGTAATTTTTATAACAGGCTTAATTGGTCAGATTTTCACTGAGTTTGCATTGACGATTTCTTTTAGCTTATTTGCATCTTTAGCTGTTGCATTAACGGTTGTACCTATGATGGCTGGCCATTTGTTGAAGGTAAAGCCAGGAGATACGGAAGAAAAGCGTAGTAATTCTAAAAGATATACGGCATTTAAAAATTCAGTTGAGTGGGCAATCAAGCATAGACTTTTAGTGCTTTCTGTAACGCTATTGTTACTTGTTCTATCGGTTTTTGGAATATCTCGTACTGGCATGGAATTTTTACCATCTACCGATGAAGGATTCTTTTCTATTTCTGTGAAACTTAAAAATGGCTCAGCACTTTCTAAAACGGAAGAAGTGGTTAAGTTAATTGAGGAGAGATTAAAAAAAGAAAAGGATGTTGAAGTTTACGTTAGTTTAATAGGAGGGAATCAGCAAACGCAATCGCGAGGAAATTCTAAAGCAAATGAGGCTGAACTTTCTGTCAAACTAGTAGCACTTAATGAGCGAAAGCGTTCTGTATTTGAATTTATAGATGATGTACAAAAAGATGTTCAAAAGGAAGTAGGAAATAGGGCAAATGTTAGTTTTAATATGCAAGCTGCTTCAGGTTCAACTCCTAATACTTTAACATTTAGAGTGTCTGACACGGATCATAGCCGTCTTAAGCAAGCTGTGGCAGATATTCAGAAGAAAATCGAGGCAATTTCAGATATCACTGAAGTTGAAAATGACCTCAATAATACGGTAGAAGAAATACAAGTAAATGTAAAGCAACAGAAAGCAGCACAATTAGGCTTTGTGCCCGCTCAAATTGCACAGACCGTACAACAAATGACAAAAGGTGTCACAGCAACACAAATTTTGACAGACCAAGATAGAGTGCAGTCAGTTGTTGTGAATTACGGAAATGCATTTAAAAACAGTATAGAGCAATTAAAGAAGCTGCAATTGCGTAGTGCTACAGGTGAATTTGTTGACTTACAGGATGTAGCTGAAGTTGAAGTGAAAAAAGGACCTGTGTCCATCCGGCGTACTGACCAATTGCCATCCGTTGCCTTTATTTTGAAGTATAAATCATCACAAACGTTAACTGGAGCGGGAGAACAAATTGATAAAGTAATTAAAGAGCTTAATCTTCCAGACAGTACATCGATTAAATTTAGTGGAGATCGTGAATTGTTTGATGATTCGATTAACGATATGATTTTAGCTATTGCATTAGCAGTAGTACTTGTTTATATCGTGATGGCTGCTCAATTTGAATCATTTAAATATCCATTTGTCATCATGTTCACAGTTCCATTAATGATTATTGGTGTTGCACTTGCTTTAGTGTTAACGAATACGCCAATTGGGGTGACCGCCATTATTGGTATCCTTGTTTTAGTTGGAATTGTTGTAAATAATGGGATTGTACTTGTCGATTACATTAATCAGCAAAAGGCGGCTGGTACGCCATCTTATGAAGCGATTGTCATTGCTGCTAGAGATCGTTTAAGACCTATATTAATGACTTCTTCAACGACTGTTCTAGGATTGATACCTTTAGCTATTGGTTTAGGTGAAGGAACCGAAATGAATCAACCGATGGGGATTGCTGTAATCGGTGGATTAGTGAGTTCTACATTATTAACTCTCTATATTGTACCGATTGTTTACAGTTTATTTGATCGTGAAACACGTTTTTTGCATAAAAAAATGAAGGCATAATAGCTAAGGGGTGGATGGGGTGGCTACAGGCTTTTTTACGGGATTTCCAGGTTTTATAGCTAGCCAAATTATTCGTACAGCTTTTAAACATGAAAAGTACGATAAAGTATATACCTTTGTATTAATAACGGAAAAACAAAGAGCAGAAGCTGAAGCGGAACTTATATTAAAAGACTATCCAGATAAGGAAATAACTATTATTGTAGGTGATATTACATTTCCAAACTTAGATATTAACGATGATCAATTTGAGCAATTATTGAATGATGTTGACTTCGTTTGGCATTTAGCTGCTATTTATGATCTAGCGGTACCAAAAAAGGCTGCTTGGAAAGTAAATGTTCAAGGTACATCAATGGTCAATGCTTTTGTTAGACAGATAAAAAATATACAGCGATATATGTATTTTAGCACGGCATATGTTGCAGGAACCCGTGAAGGGATTTTAAGAGAAACAGAATTAATCCGTCCAACAAGTTTCAAAAATTTCTATGAAGAAACGAAATTCGAAGCAGAAATATTAGTAGAAGAATTAAAGACAATTGTTCCAATAACAATTATTCGACCTGGTATTGTAAGAGGACATTCACAAACCGGAGAAACGGTTAAATTTGATGGGCCGTATTTCTTTTTGAATATGATTGATCGGTTAAAATGGCTCCCAATCATTCCGTATATCGGTCAATCAGATGCCAGATTAAATGTGGTACCTATAGATTATATAACTGAAGGTGTTGCCTATTTGAGTACGCTTTCTGAAGCTATCGGACAAACAGTGCATATGACTGACCCAAATCCACATCCTGTTCAGGAAATATATAGAGCCATGGTACGTTCTGTAACTGGAAATAAACCAAAAGGGCGAATACCACTAAGTCTTGCAAGAAAATCGATGAGCATTCTACCTATACGTAAAGCACTTGGAGTTGAGTATGAGACGTTAGACTATTTAACGTGGAATGCATCATTTGATACGAAGATAGCAGAGAGACTTTTAGCAGAATCTTCTGTTCAATGTGCGGATTTCGTTGGGTCAATCCCTACGATGGTGGAGTTTTATAAGGAGCATAAAAGAAACAAAGGCTTTCAGGTTCAAATTAAGTAAAGTTAATGCTATCTGCATGGAAAAATAGTATTTTTGCCTAGAAAAAAAGTTTACATCGATAATTCTTTTAGTTATAATAAAAATACAAACAAACTTAATTACTTTTGACATTTTGTCAAAGGGGAGTAGCTATAGGGAAACCTACCTCATAGTCGTCATTACATGGTTTAATAGCCATCGGTTATGAGAGCAAATGAATTTTTAAAATTGCTAAGCGAGACCTTTGCCTTTTATTAGGCATGGGTCTTTTATTTTTGTTTGAAAAGGAGGAAATTGGATGGACGCGATATTATTGGAATATGCATGGGTACTATTGGTCCTAATTGTATTAGAAGGTTTATTAGCGGCAGATAATGCAGTTGTTATGGCTGTTATGGTTAAACACTTACCACCTTTACAACAGAAAAAAGCATTATTTTACGGCTTGTTAGGTGCGTTCATATTGCGATTTGCAGCGCTATTTATGATTACATTTTTAGTGAACTACTGGCAAATTCAAGCATTAGGAGCAGCGTATCTACTATTTATCTGTTTCAAACATTTATATGATCATTGGAAGAAAAAAAACCAGGAGGAAGAGGCCGAAGAGAAACAGGGTTCGGGCTTCTGGATGACAGTATTTAAAGTAGAGTTAGCAGATTTAGCATTTGCTATTGATTCAATGCTTGCTGCAGTTGCCCTAGCTGTTACATTACCTGAACTAGGTAATTTACAAGTTGGTGGTATTAACGGCGGACAATTCGCAGTAATGTTCTTAGGTGGTATCATAGGCTTAATCATTATGCGTTTTGCGGCACAATGGTTTGTTAAATTGCTACAATCTTATCCATCATTAGAAACAGCAGCGTTTTTAATTGTTGGTTGGGTTGGAGTAAAACTATTAGTATTAACATTAGCCCATCCAAAAGTAGCTATTTTAGAAGAACATTTCCCACATTCAACTGTATGGAAAACGACATTCTGGATTGTACTTGTTGTTCTAGCAGTAGGCGGCTACCTTGTAGGTGTAAGTAAAAAGAAAAAAGCAGATGTAACTGAATAATTTAACTCAAACCCAAACCCTATTTGCCAATTGAATGGTAAATAGGGTTTTTTCTGTTTATTAGAAGGGTAGAATAGAGTAAATAGAAAAGTCATCTAGGGAATATCTTTAGGTACTTTCCTTTTTCCTAACTTTTTCATACAATAGGAAGTATCTTGCTCTCAAGAGTGAAAGGATTCGATTTATTTGGGTTTTACTAAAGATATCAATCGACGAGCAACACCGTTCCAGGCGATTGTTTCATATTACTTTATAGCGATTGCTATTTCTTTCGTCCTCTTAAGATTACCTGGGGTACATAAACCAGGTGTAGAAGTTTCATTACTAGACTCTTTATTCACTGCAGTTAGTGCAGTCAGTGTGACCGGTTTGACAGTTACGAATGTATCTGAAACGTACTCAATTTTTGGTATTGTTATGCTACTGCTTATTTTACAATTAGGTGCAATTGGGATTATGTCTTTAGGTACCTTTGTTTGGTTACTTGTCGGGAAAAAGATCGGGATGCGTGAACGTCAACTTATTATGGTTGATCATAACCAAACGAAATTATCAGGTGTCGTGTATTTAATTAAAGAAATTGTAAAAATATTATTAACGATTGAACTTATAGGGGCTACCGTATTAACTCTTTATTTCATACAATATTTCGACAACTTTGAAGAAGCATTGATACATGGTGTTTTCGGCGCCATTTCCGCAACGACAAATGGAGGTTTTGATATAACAGGGATGTCATTATTACCTTTCCATGGTGATTATTTTGTACAAGTAATCAATATGTTATTAATTGCTTTAGGGGCAATTGGTTTCCCTGTATTGATTGAACTTAAAGCGTTTTTGGAAAATAAAAATAAAAATTTCCGTTTCTCGTTGTTTACGAAAATTACTACAACTACTTATGCAGTATTATTTCTCTTCGGTACTTTCGTAATACTTCTTATTGAATCGTTTCATGCATTTAAAGGAATGAGTTGGCATGAAGCATTTTTCTCAGCGATGTTTCATTCTGTTTCAGCCCGTTCGGCTGGTTTAACGACAATAGATGTCACGAAATTTAGTGAAGCGACAGATGTTTTTTTAAGCTTCTTAATGTTTATTGGAGCTTCCCCAAGTTCGGTTGGAGGTGGTATTCGGACAACTACATTTGCGATTGCGATCTTATTTTTAATTAATTTTGCAAGAGGTAAGGAAGAAATTCAAATTTTTAATCGTGAAATTCACATTGTTGACGTGTATCGCTCATATGTTGTAATCATTTTAGCTATAGCAATGGTAATTGTTGCAACTATGATTTTATTAATCACGGAACCGGAAGCTACATTGACACAAATTGTATTCGAAATTACATCGGCATTCGGAACCTGTGGTATGTCGCTAGGCTTGACAGAACATTTATCACCAGTTGGAAAAGTAATTATGATACTACTTATGTTCATTGGTCGAGTTGGTCTTATATCCTTCTTATATTCTCTTGGAGGTAAGGCTAATCGAACAAAATATCATTATCCAAAAGAGAGAGTAATTATTGGTTAATTCATAAAAATCGTCTACGTTCTAATGTAATGTTAAGAACGTGGCGATTTTTTAAAATTTATAGTAATTAGTACTATCAATGTTAGCAACAGACATAAGAAAAGCAGAGTAAAGGCCAATATGTAATGGCTTTTGCTCTGCTTTGTTATTAAGAAATGAGAGTGCTTGGTATGGTAGTGAAGTAAGGTTTGTTATCTTTTCTGAAGTAAGTTAGTAAATAACCACTTTGTGCTGCAAGCTTACCATTTTCTAATGCTTCAAAATTAAGCGAGAAAGGAACAAGTAAAGTATGTTTATACAATTCTTTCTCATTTAATTGGTAAGAAGCAAATTCTTCTCCAGCAATTGCAGGGTTTTCACGTAACTGTTGGAAAAGTTTTTTGGATTCCTCTTTCGTAACACGTTTATCCCACCAAATTTTACGAGGCTGGTATTGTTGGACTGCTAAATAATCAAGTTGCATTAAGTTAGTTACGAATTCTAAATTGGCGCCACCACGGTCATGCAAGAATTGAAGTAAACGATTAAATAAATCTTCAAGCTGATGTCCTATTCTCGACCATCCACGTTCTTCCCAATAGGTACCAAATTGTTGAAAGAAGTCGAATGGGGATTCGAATACTTCAGTTACTAGATATTCAACAGTACGATCCATACGATGATCGTTCCAATATTTTTCTAACACATCTTCTGCTTGTTTAATACGCAAAATGTCATCAAATGTTAATAAGTTGTTAGCGAAAATTTCATAAGGTGCCATATCAACGTATTCATAGCCATATTCTTTCGCTTGTAAGCGTAAACCTGTCCCTCGGAGTAGTTTTAAGAAACCTAGTTGTAATTCTTCAGGACGCATTACGAAGACATCATTAAAAGTTTGGCGGAAACTTGCGTAATCTTCTTCGGGTAGCCCTGCGATTAAGTCTAAATGCTGATCAATTTTTCCACCTTCTTTGACCATTGTAACTGTACGAGATAGTTTTTTGAAATTTTGTCTTCGTTTAACAAGTTCATTTGTTAAGTCATTTGTCGATTGAACACCTATTTCAAAGCGGAATAGCCCCTTAGGTGCGTTATCATTCAAAAATTGAATTACTTCAGGACGCATAATGTCTGCTGTAATTTCAAATTGGAAAACTACACCTGGTGTATGCTCATCAATCAAAAATTGGAACATTTCCATTGCATAACTACGGCTAATATTAAATGTACGGTCAACGAATTTAATCGTCCTAGCACCATGTTTCATTAAATAACGAATATCTTCTTTTATCTTTTCACGGTTAAAGTAACGGACTCCAACTTCAATAGATGATAGGCAGAATTGACAGCTAAATGGACATCCTCTACTTGTTTCTATATATGAAATTCGTTTTGGAATATCAGGAATGTCCTCTTCTAAGCGATAAGGACTTGGCATTTCGCGTAAATCGACTTTTTTAGGCTGAGGATGAATAACAACTTTGTCATCTTTTAAGTAACAAATTCCAGGGACCTCTTCAAGTGGTAGATCACCATTCAAGTGGAAAAGGAGCTGTTTAAACGAATATTCTCCTTCTCCCATGATGATATAATCCACGTCAGTAAGTCGACGAAGCCAATCATGCACATCATAAGATACTTCAGGACCTCCAAGAATTATTTTCGTATTAGGACTAACTTTTTTTAGCATTCGAATGACACGAATTGTTTCTTCAATATTCCATATGTAGCAGCTAAAACCTACGATATCAGGTTTCTTTTGATAAATATCAGAAACAATATTAAAAGAAGGATCTTTAATAGTGTATTCAGCGATAATTGGGTCGAATTCGGGTGTAGAAAATGATTTTAAATAGCGTAATGCAATATTTGTATGGATATATTTTGCATTTAATGTTGCTAGTACTATGTTCATATTAGTGAACTCCTTTGAAAAACAGCGTACTGTAGGCTGTTAGTAATGAGAAAGTAACATATGTGTAACTGTTATAGATTGTAACAATATTGAGAAATTTCTGCAATATAAGCCAAAAGACCTATTCCTATATATTATTTTTTGTGAAATAATCTGAATATTATATAAAATATTTGTGTCTTTATTGTGATCTTTTTATTTTCGATTATATATGAATACTATTTTAATAGGATGCATAGGGTTATAGAAGTAAACGAAAGGTACGGTGAAACAGCGTATGACGAGTAGTATTAATCCAACGTTTGACTATTTATTTAAGGAAATAAAAGACCCACTTACAATTTTAGATACTAATTTCAGAATGGTTAAAATTAATAATCCTGCGAAGGAAATGTTAGCTATCGACCTAGATACGGATTTAGAATCCATTGTAGAAGAGTCTTTTAAAGCAGATTGGCAACATTTTATTCATCAGCTAATCAATGAAAAGCATGCAGCATGCGTACTTAATTTAAATATAAATCAAAGTATAATTGAAGGAGTAAGAATTACCGGCTTTCATTATACTAAATATAATGTCATGATGGTACGATTTGAGCAATCCACTGTAAAATTACCGACTTTTAATTTATTGATTGATAGTGAGAAGAAATTTAATCATGTGTTTAACTATTCTACGAATGGTATTATATTAACTGATAAAAATGGTTATATCTTAGAAGTTAATAATCAGGCAGAGGAATTATTACAAGTGTCTAGAAAGAGCCTTCTCGGAAATAAATCTTCTGTTTTAATAGAAATATTCCAAGGGAAAGCAAATGAAATTTGTCATTTCATTAAAAATCTATCGACGACAGGTAAAGCAGAGCATACTTTTAATCTTCAATTTGCAAATGAATACACAAGGTATCTTAACATTGTAAGTACCTACGATGCGATGTCAGATCTTCACATGACTGTTATTCGTGATGACACAGAAATGATGAACTTAAAACATCAAGTTGAACATCAAGATTCTCTAAACATACTAGGTGAACTTGCTGCGAGTATAGCACATGAAATACGTAACCCCATGACTTCATTAAAAGGTTTTACTGAATTATTGAAAATAAGTGCAAGTGAGGAAAACCGGCGTTATTTATCAGTTATTGATAGTGAACTTGAGAGAATGGAAGCGATTCTCAACGAGTTTTTAGTATTGTCTAAACCGAAAGAATGGACAAAGAGTATGCTATCTTTAAGTGATATTGTAACTAAAGTTCTTGAGTTAATGCTACCAAATGCTTTAATGAAAAATGTAAATATTATTTATGATAAACCGGATTTTGAACCAGGATATATATATGCGGATGATTTTAAAATCAAGCAAGTACTTATAAATTTAATTAAAAATGCTATTGAAGTAATGCCAGATGGTGGAGAAATAACGATTACCCAAACCTTTGACTTTATGGGGCAGATGAAGCTGACGATTAAAGACTGCGGTTCAGGAATGAGCGAGCTGGAAATGCAGAAGATTTTCATGCCATTTTATTCTACTAAAAGAAGTGGGACAGGTCTAGGCCTGCCATTCGTGTTGAAAACGATTGAAGAGCACGGTGGAAAAATTGAAGTATCTAGTGAATTACAAAAAGGGACATGCTTTGAGATTACATTGCCTTTAGGGGTAGACCCTTCAATTCCTCAATATGAACCAAAACCAGAAAGCTTATACACCAGCTAAAAGGGTGTATAGGTTTTTCATTGTCTATTTTGACAAAGCTTCAGCATTATCGATATAATAACTTTAAATCAAGATAATGGATATGAAGGATGAATTGAAATGACATCAGAGGAAATCAAACAATCGTTAAAACTATTTATCGTTTTATCGAGAGCAAATAAAGCAATAAATGAATGCACACATCAGTTTTTTCAAGATAATGGGCTTAACCCAACAGAATTTGCAGTTTTGGAGTTGCTCTTTCATAAAGGACGACAACCATTACAAAAAATAGGGAATAAAATCCTTTTGGCAAGTGGGTCAATTACATATGTAATTGACAAATTGGAAAAAAGAGGGTTCATAAATCGTATATCTTGTCCTTCAGATCGTCGTATCACCTATGCTGAAATTACGCCTGAAGGAGAAGCTTTTATGGATGAACTGTTCCCGAGACACGAAGAACAATTATACGAGCTTACAAATGCCCTTTCGCCTGAAGAAAAAGATCAAGCAATTGCATTATTAAAAAAAATGGGTCTATCTATAAAAGATTTATCTTATTAAAAAGCTCCAAAAAAAACCAATCGATTTTTTGATCGATTGGTCTTTTTGATAGTTCAAAAATTCAATATAGTGGCAATAATAGGAATAATAGTGTTATCATGACAAGGTGAGCGACAATGATAATTGGCATGCTTTTTTTCCATTCATACAGGAAGCCAAAGATAATGCCAGTGGTAAAAGCAGCTAATACGCCTAGCCAAAAGCCACTTACTGCAAGTGACATTGCAAATAAAATTGCTGCTAGAATAACGGCATAAGGGGTCTTCATATAATGTTTTAATTGTTGTTGAACATAACCACGCCAGAATAATTCTTCCGCAGTAGCAATGATCAAAATTAATAAAATATAGTGCCATAAAGCGCTAGGGCCAAATGTTTTGATAAATTGATGTACTGTTGCAAGTAGTTCTTTTGATAAATAAGGTAGTAAACGATATGCTAATGTAATTAGGCCGTATACAATCGTCCCAAAACCTATTCCAAATAATAAGTATTCCCACGTTTTGATTTTGTCTTCTATTTTTCCGAAAGCGAATGCAAAAGCCATACCAATTAGCATTGTAAAAGTGTATAGATACCAAAATACAGCTTTTTGATCGAAACTAAAATATAGAAGAACATATATGAATACCAATGAAAGAATAAGCACTAAAATATTCGTGCGCTTCTTCATACTAATAATCACCTCCGACAGAATATTTAAAGAAGGCCTTTAAATCATTTTTAACATATTTGTAGCCTTTGTACAAAAGAGACGCCGCCCTTCAGTTTCTGAGGGACGGCGCAGACTCAAATACAATCATTGTAGTGTTTTAGATGCCTAATGTCTAGTAAAGTATACTGTTAACGAATATTAATTGCTATAAGTATGTTACTTATGTATTCATTAGGGGCATTAAACATCTTTTTTAAACTTCGTTACTGTATAATATTTTATAGCGTTTGTGATTGACCACTGTTTTTTCTTCAACCTCTAGGCTGTTGAAATTTTCCATATAAGTAAGGTTGACGATAACAGAGTTTTCATTTACTTTCTCAACAATGCCTTGTAGACCGTCGTTAAATTCAATGATATTTCCGACTTCAGCGATTTTCATAGAAATTCAGCTCCTTCACCTACTAATACTTTACAGTTTCAGTTTGCACGAAAACACGTCTCAGGTAAAGTATTTTCTATTATTATTTAAAAAAAGAAAATTTCAAATGAAAAGGAAGTTTAAGAAATGAATTCATATAATGCTATGTTAGACGAATTGAAAATTGGTAAGAGAGATGATATTACAGTTGATAAAAAAGAATTTTATGCATTTAGAGAAGTTCTAGTGAAGAGAGAGGATTTCAAACATTTTCGTGGAGTAGCAAAACAAGGCGGTACTGTAATTTATCAATACATGGTTGATGCAAGAAGTTGAAATGTCGAAAGTTGTCGAAAGTTTCATTTCCGAAAAAGTGGGAATAATAGTATAATAATGAACAGAATTTAGCTTGAGAGGAGGATGGTAAATGTCTGATTCCATCTTGAAAAAATTAGAATCTACAAGAGAAATGATGATCCGTTCTGGAATTGAACATGGTTTTTCAAATATTGAAACCATCCGCTTAAGTAAAAAGCTAGATCATTTATTAAATATTTATCAACTTCAGAATGTCAATAAGATGAATGATTATAATTTTACAATTGAAAGTGTTGAGCATTAGGGAGAATTCCTAGTGCTCTTTTTTTGTTTTTTTGAAAATTTCAAATTTCTTATAGAGATGTGGTTTAAAATTTTATTAAAGGGAAATAATAAAAGTGAACACAGCAACAATCTCATTTCCCCCTTTCTTTGGCAGATGCAATCGCATCTGTCTTTTTTTTGTAAATAGAGAAGACGTACAATTCGGAAAATTTTTTGATACAATAAAAGCATATACATAAAAATGGAGGAAATTATGATGACTGAACAATGGGATATTGGTTTTGTAGGTACAGGGGTAATGGGATCCAGCATTATTAAGCATTTTTTACATGCAGGTCATAATGTCAATATTTATACAAGAACAAGGGGAAAAGCCTCGCCGTTAATTGAATTAGGCGCAAAATGGTTCCAGACAGCTGGTGAAGTCGCTAGTCACTCAAATATCATTTTCACAATGGTTGGTTACCCACAAGATGTTGAAGAAGTTTATTTTGATGAAAGTGGAATTTTTAAAAATGGACAAGCTGGTTCAATCGTCGTTGATATGACAACGTCTCAACCTACTCTAGCGAAAAAAATTTCTAATCATGCGAAATCTTTACAAATGGATGCTTTAGACGCTCCTGTTTCAGGCGGTGATATCGGTGCACAAAATGGAACGCTTTCTGTTATGGTGGGTGGAGAACGTGAAGTATTTAATAAAATTACACCGTTATTTAATTTGATTGGGACTAATATTGTCTATCAAGGAAAAGCCGGTGCAGGTCAGCATACGAAAATGTGTAATCAAATAGCAATTGCAACAAATATGATTGGTGTATGTGAAGCGATTGCTTATGGAGAAAAGGCAGGTCTTGATATTGAAGATGTCTTAATTTCAATTTCTTCAGGAGCAGCTGGTTCGTGGTCATTAAGTAATTTAGCACCACGTATAGTGAAGGACGATTTAGCTCCTGGATTCTATTTAAAGCACTTTATAAAGGATATGAAGATTGCTTTACAAGAAGCAGAGCTCATGCAATTAAACTTACCAGGTCTCGTACTTGCAAAAAAAATGTATGACGAATTAGCTGCTAAAGGTTATGAGGATAATGGTACACAGGCTCTAATTAATCATTATAAATAACACTGTTCAAAGAAACCGCTCTGTGGATTTGAACTGCCCCGTAAAAGTTAGACACCAATCTAACTTTCTTGGGTCAGATCAATTTCCATAGGAGCGGTTTTAATTATGATATTAAAAAAATTATTAAACATAAATAATATATGACAGTATTCGATAATTTGGGTAGGAAACTCGACAATTGAATGTAAGGCTTTTGTAAATTTATTTTGGAATACAGGATTTTCTTCTTTCAATATGGAATAGTTATAAAGATGGGAGTTGATGTGATGAATGTAGGGTCTCAGAAATCTAAATTTAGAAGTCCATGGGGATTGTATTTATCGTTACCTATATTGTCATGGGCATTTTATGATTTTGCGAATACTATTTTTTCATCCAATATTAATACAATATTTTTCCCGTTTTATATGGATGAAATACTCGGAACAAATGAAGTAAAACAACAAGTTGCCAGTACATTTATATCTTATGCCAATGCTATAGCGAGCCTTTTTCTAGTAATATTCTCACCGCTTTTTGGTGTATGGATTGATAATACGGGATTAAAAACATACTAACATTAGTAGTACAAACCATGGCCATGGTTTGTGCTACTATTTTTTTATAGTAGAAGTGAAGGAAGGTCGCACAGCTCTTTGGACCATTTGAGAGTCCGTATTAAAAAACGACCAACTTCACACCCTTATTTGAATCAGTTTAGTATGTTGGATCCCAAGAGATCGTGTAAAAGAAAATGGAATCGATAAGGCACTGTGAAGGC
>NZ_JBNNTI010000042.1:0-29912 GCF_050278625.1 Viridibacillus sp. NPDC096237
CAGCGCGAAATTTTGGTTTTGAGGAAGGGGTACCCCTTCCTCAAAACCAAAATCATTCCTTCGAACAAAAGCACTTAAAAATCTAAAAGTGATAACCTACAAGAAAAGGTTGGATTGTCATTTACACAAAACTATTGACAGTCCCTAGGAGATAATAAGGTGAAAGAAGAAGGAAAAAGTAAAAAGAAAAACCACAGTATTTTAAAAGATATACTTGTTGAAATTCGAGATTCAGTCTTGTTTGAAGCGGTCTGGATGGTTTTATCTTTTATTCCAAGGGTGATAATGGGTATATTCAGAAATTTAATTTAAGAAAAAATAAGTTATTTTCAATAATCGGAGGCTTTAGTTGAAAATTCGAGTATCAAATTAAACTTCTTTATTAAAGAAAGCAAATACCTAAATGAAAATATGCTATTTATTTCTAATTAGGGTATAGTTGAATAGAGATTTTATTCAACTATAATGTAAAAAGGAGGAGATATGAGATGAAAAAACTAATTAATATTTTTTATTTATTATCAATAACCTCAGGATTTACGTTTATATACTCATTAATGACGGAAAATTCTATCGAATGGAGAAGTGTAGGTTATGCAATTACTTTAATGTTCTGTGCGATTTATTTACACAAGCAACAGTTTCTAAAAAAATCCAATTGATATTTGGGGACTTGACTTAACGATGTGAAATTCAAATTAAACATCTTTAATATTCGTTTCATTCGCTAAATTAATATGAGATACATATATTTTAATAGAACTTTAAACATACTAACATTAGTAGTACAAACCATGGCCATGGTTTGTACTACTATTTTTTTATAGTAGAAGTGAAGGAAGGTCGCACAGCTCTTTGGATGATGAAACGGCTCACCTTGCATGTATCTATCAATATATATTCCATGTATGCCATTAAAATGCTTTTACTTATACTATGGTTAAGCGCTCCGAAAAAACTCTTAAATAATGTAATGTATTTTAAAATACTGAATTAGGGATTTTTTTAATTGATTTAAATCCATATGAAAACTAAGACTACGTATGTTTTTTTACTAATTCACTTTTGGCTTAGATACCAGTTAATTACCTTCTCAGAGTTTTGTTCAAACCATTATGTGCAAAATCGAAAAGTGCAATAAAATTATTTCAACACCATTTCTCTTCGGAATACATTTCTTAATAAATTTTATTGTAAACGTGGTTGTATCAAACTCTGTTCTATTTTTTAAGATGATGTCCACAAAACTTTCTAACAATTAAAATAGTTGCACGATGTTCCACCAGTGTATATGATGTTAATACATTATATTATATATACATAATATGGATTTAGTGGTTATTATATGTAAATTCATTTTCGGTGACAATTAATTAAAGGGTAACAATCAGCTATACTTATACCTCTATTTCGGGGCTCGAATTAGCGCAAAATGATGAAAAGTGAGGAAATGGGTTTTAAATGTCAGGAACAGGAAAACACTTCTTAATATTCGAGCACAACGTTGGATGAAAACCATTGGTATATTGCTATACAGATTAAAGTAGTACAGCACATGATTTCAAGTATGTTTTCAAAAAATAAGAAGAGGGATTTGCATGCAAATAATTATTTCCAATAGTTCAAAGGAGCCGATTTATGAACAAATTACAAAGCAAATTAAATCGTCTATTTTAACAGGTGAACTACATGAGGGGACAGCATTACCTTCCATGCGTAATCTCGCAAAAGATTTAAAAATTAGTGTAATCACGACGAAACGTGCCTATGAGGAATTGGAGAGGTCGGGCTTTATCTATTCCATTGTAGGAAAAGGATCTTTTGTCGCAGAGCAAAATTTAGAGGTTATGAGAGAGAAGAAGCTGAAAGTCATTGAGGAGGAGTTGAGTACGGTCATAACAAATAGTAAAGAAATTGGGCTATCACTTGATGAACTACAGCAATTAACTAGGATTTTATATGAGGAGTGAAAAAATGGAAAATGTGGTTGAATTAACAAAGGTCACAAAAAAATTTAAAGATTTTTCTGTTGAAAATTTTGACTTACAAGTGAAGCAAGGCTTTGTAACGGGATTCATTGGTGCAAATGGAGCTGGTAAGTCGACAACGATAAAAATGATGATGAATCTATTGAAGCCGGATGCAGGAGAAATTAAGCTTTTTGGGATGGACTACAAGAAGCACGAGAAAGTAATCAAGGAGCGCATTGGGTTTGTATACGATGGCAATGTATTTTTTGAAGGGCTCAACTTAAAAGATATAAAACGTATAGTTGCACCAGCTTACAAACACTGGGATGATCCATTATTTTATCAATATATTGAACAATTTGAATTACCGCTTAATAAAGCAATAAAAACTTTCTCAAAAGGGATGCAAATGAAGGCGTCATTGGCGATAGCACTATCACATCATGCAGAACTAATCATCATGGACGAACCAACAGCGGGATTGGATCCCATTTTTAGACGAGAGCTGTTAGATCTCTTGCAGGAATTAATGATTGATGGTAATCGTACCATTTTTTTTCTACACATATTACAACAGATTTAGATCGTATCGCCGATTATATAGCTTTTATACAAGGGGGGGAAATAGTCTTTAATCAGTCCATTCACGATGTAGCTGAAAGCTATGCGCTCGTTAAAGGAGGATTGTATCTTCTGGATAGAGATACCGAAAAGGCCTTTGTTCATGTTCATCGTGCATCAACAGGGTTTGAAGCATTAACAAATAATATTAATGCCGTGGAAAATACTTTTGGAGACACAGTTGTCATTGAACCCGCCTCTTTGGAAGATATTATGTATTATTTTAAAGGAGGCATACACCATGTTTAATTTAATCAGGCGTGATGTCATACTACAGAAAAGGCACCTATTAATTTTTATTCCTTTTATCTTATTCTTTATCATTATGGATAAACAACCGACTTTGACATTTCTCGTGGCAAGTATTTTTATTCCCTTTAATACATATGCTTACGATGAAAAAGTAGAGACCAATATATTACTCAATTCCCTACCTTACACACGTATGGAAATTATCGCTTCACGCTATATTGGTGCTATCGTGTATATGATTTTATCCATTGGGGTGACAAGTTTAGCACTATTTATTTTCAATAAACCGTTTACAATGACTGATATTGCGATTGCGATTATCTTATTTTTATTATTTGTTTCGTTTACGTTTCCATTATTTTATATATTTAAACCTGGTTATATTACAATGGTTATATTGATTAGCTTTATCCTTTTAGCAGCTATCGGGCCGACTATTGTGCTGTTTTTAGCTGAACACTTAACAGCAATAACAGATTTTATTACCAATTTATCTATCCCTACTGTATATACGGGAGCGACGCTTATTATCGTGGTAGTTTATGTTATTTCTTGGGGAGTTACGGCTTTTATTTACCAGCGAAAATCGTTTTAATTAACAGATTCGTGGTCTAACTCCACCGTCTTTAGACGGTATCAGCTTTTAGCCTTTCCGAGATTAGTTCGAGCGAAGGTAATTAATAAGACAGGGTTGTGAAGCAGGAATCATCATATTGCAAGGTAGTGTAGGGAAAGATCACATACATTTGTTATTATCATTTCCAGCAAATTTGGCACCAAGCAAAATCTTGCAATATCTAAATGGAAGATCGTTAGGGCTGTTGCAAGCAAATTTCTTGAACTAAAAGAGATATTAGGGCCAGCATCTATGGGCGAGAGGATACTTTTGTGCGACTGTTGGTACGGTAACAGAGGAAATTATAAGAAACTATATGGTCAATCAATTTAACGAAGAAGAGAATGATATTTTCAATATTGAAAAATGAGTTTAGTCTATATTCAGTGTGCTTAAGCATAGGAGCTTTGAGTAGGGCTTCAGCCTTGAATAACGATTTTAGTCGTGGACATTTATGTGAAAATCCACCTACTTTAGCAGGGGGTCGATTAAGTATTAGCTGAATATTCAACTTTGACTAGTGTACTTTGTAAAAAAGTTTGCTCATATATAATAGGGTCTAGATTATTCACCAAACCACACAAAATCCCACATAAAAGTTGATAACTCAACTTTTATGTGGGATTCTCTTTTTCACTGATAGATGAAAAAAGATGGTTCATCCCCAAAAGTCGTGGATGACAAAATTAATGTCCGGTTTCCAAGCGAAGTCGCAGGAAAAACTGTCAGCATGATGACTTGGAGATTTGCACAGTACTTTGAAGTAGTGCTAGTTTTAAAAGTTACTTCTTTATAGAGAGAGCCTTATTGTTTAAATTGTTCAAAGTTTCTACGATAGTGAATTCATTTTACTTTTAGTATGTGTAATTATTTTATCATTTGATAATAATTGATTGGGACAAGTTTTCCTATGAGTTTTGTGATTTGTAATGCCATTCTCAATTTGACGCCTGTGTTAAACTCAATTTTTTTCTATGAAGTTTAATTTTATGAGCAATATCCATAGTTTCCCTACCATAAAATTATATACATATATGTAAAATAGTTTAACTTAATACAAAAAAAACCATAAAATACATTGACATCCAAAATGAATAGATAGATAATGTTAGTAATTTTAAAAATAGTTTTGCATTTTTAGGCACAGTTGATACTAATGATTTAATTTGGCCAAGGCAAACTACTATGCATTAGTAAGTGATTTAGTCTGACCGGATCTTGTTAATGATTCGTTAGTAAGCGAGTGGATTTTGCCTGCAGCTACTGTAGAACTTATGGAAAATACAAGTCATTAACCGAATCATTAAGAACGACAAAGAACAACTCCATGAATCAAGAGATATCAGTTTATATTCACAATTAATATAATAAGTTTGATCCTCTATGTTTCTTTTCGTTTTTTAGTTACTTTTATTGGTTTTTTTATGAAATTATAGGGGGGGTTAAATGAGTGGTTCATTGAATTTTAATATTGGAAACGGTCTATATTAAAATTAATCCTCTATGAAGAAATATAACCAATAAGATTACATCTAAACCAGCAAGCATTTTGTGGCAAATCAAACATTTTCAGTAGTCCACCAAGAGCACCACATTCACTTCTTTTACACCGTCGCTACCAGTTTTGGTTAGACCTTCAATAATGAACTCTAGTTAGCAGACTTGCAGTACACTGATGGGTACTCAAGGAGTAGTCAAACGTCAGAGTGTTTCCTATGCTTCGTCATTTCTCGATTTTTAATTGTATGTTTTGAAAAAAGCTGAAAGAAAACTTCATCCTAGACAATATGAACAAAGATAAATCTATAAATTAATTTTTATAACTTTACCGGTTAGTAGAAGTAATATTGTACAAAGTCACTACCTTTTCTATTTTTTAATCGTAATTATCGGAGCTTTACTATCCTATGGCATCTTTTATATGTATGATCTAGTTTCAATTACATCAATCGATAGCATCTTTAGTATTGTCTCTTTTAAGACTTTAATAGTTCTCTTTGCAGGTACGATAGTTTTTCCACTCCTCTAAATTTTGGGACCAGAAAAGTCAGACGCTATTGGAAGTGGAATAGGGGGACTTTTTGCTTCTATTGGATTACAAAGCTTAGTTGGATATTTAATTGAACAATTACCACTGTCAAATTTTAATATAGATCCATCTTTATACGTTCCGATTATATATCTAATATTTGGTGCTATCATATATATTCTTTCTTATTTCATTGCTTCATTTATATATCAGAAGAAAGAATTTTAATGTTTTTGCTAATAGTTAGGCGGTATTGATTGGTTGTAAGTAGATACTTAATCAGTGGACCTTCTCCTAGCACGTTTAAATTTTTAGTGTTAATTCCAACTTACCGATCTTCTTTTGAAGAATCCTAAAAATGATTATATATTAATTAGGGTTTTAAACTAAATGGAGGGGTTTTTATGGAAGGTAATATGCTATATCGCAAGTATTTGAAAGCGAATTCTGGATATTACGGTAAAACAGAGGTGAGAGACAAGGGTAATACATATGAATTGAATGATATTCCTAATACATATACTGTTATCTCAGACAGTGACTCAGTTTGGAAACACTATCATGTGAAGGGCTTGATACTCCCAGATCAGGGATGGAAAATACATGTAACTTCGTCATTAGAAGATTCAAAGAGTGTACTAGATAAGGTGGCACGATTATGCAAAGATAAGAAAATTGAGTTCAAGCACGTTAAGGATAGAGATAGTATGATAAAGCTGAATTCGAAAAATGCTAATCGTGCTTCATCTGAGAAGTTTATGACAATATCCCCTATGAATAACGAAATCTTTGTTGAATTGTTAGAAATTATTTCTTTAACAATTCAGAAGTTTAAAAAAGGTCCTTATTTTCTTAATGATAAGAGATGGAAAAATAGCAATGTATTCTATAGATATGGAGGATTTAAATTAATGAAAATGGCGAACATTGTATTAGAGATGAGGAAGGTAATTTGATCCAGGATCAAAGAAACTCCTTTTACGTGGTAGTTTTTTGGTATATCGCACGGCATGAGAGATTCCTCCGTATCGTAAATGTTTGTGTGGTAACTTACATTTTACATGGGATATCTCTTTTTTATTAGATTAAACTGGTTAATTAACAGGCGTGGTAACAAGTATTTCTTGCAAATTAAAGTAAAGGGATGGGACTGTCAATATTTGTGTTAAAAAATTATTCAAATACAAATACCTTGTAAAGTAAGGGGATTCTATAAATATTTGGTCCCTTTAACATTGTATATGAAGAAAATTAGATTACTCTTGATGTATATTTTTTAGTTTAAAAAAGAGGCTCTAACAATAATAGTAGAAGTTTACTTAATACATTTTTTAGGATTAGACAGAATGGTCGGAAGAATAACTAATATAGCGTACTAATATACGAGGAGAGGGACATAGGAGATGGAAGACATATACATAAATTCGAGTGAACAAAACGGGTTACAGCTTCACCTATGTAACACAGATAAATTTAAGACAATTAGTATAATGTTGACAATAAAAGCACCTCTACAAGAGGATTTAACTACTGCAAGAGCATTAATTCCCCATATTCTGAATGGAGGATCAATAAATTATCCAAATCGTAAGCTAATAAAACAAAAACTTGATGGGATGTTTGGAGCAACTCTTTCCTCAGATGTACTAAAAAAAGGGGAGAATCACATTATTACTTTTAAAATGGAGATCCCTGCAGATCAATTTCTTAATGAATCTAATTCATTACTGAAATCATCTCTTGATTTATTGCACGAAGTTGTTTACAGTCCAATGCTTAAAAATGGAGTATTTAATTCTGCAATTGTCGAACAAGAGAAACGCTCCTTAAAGCAACGACTTACTTCAATGTATGATGATAAAATGCTATACGTCAATGTTCGTTTGATGGAAGAAATGTTTAAAGGTGAACCGTATCAGCTTCCCGCATTCGGGAGAGAAGAAGATATCGTTTTTCTTAATGCTTCATCTATTTATCAAGTATATGAAGAACTACTTCAAAACGCTCGCTTTGATTTATTCATCGTTGGTGCCTTTTATGAGAATGAGGTTAAATTAATGGTACAAGAGGTTTTTTCTGAACAACATAACAACAAACCTATAAAGATGATTTCTTCAGATAGAAAAGAAGTAAATGGTGTTAAAGTCATTCAAGATAAAATGGACGTAAAGCAAGGAAAGCTTTTATTAGGTTATAGAACATTTTCGACAATACAAGATGAGGATTATGAAGCTACTATGGTGGCAAATGCGATTTTTGGTAGGTTCCCGTCTTCCAAATTATTTATTAACTTACGCCAAAAGGGAAGTATTGCTTATTTTTCAATTTCAAGAATAGAAAGCCATAAAGGGTTATTAATAATAATGGCTGGAATTGATTTTGATAATTATGAACGTGCAGTTGAAATTATAAGAGAACAAGAGTATGCAATGAAAGAAGGTGACTTTACTGAGGCCGAAGTTGAACAAGGTAAAGCGATGTTGATTAGTCTATTAATAGAAGCACATGATACTCCTCTAGGAATTATGGATATATCTATTCAAGCTGTTGATAGTGGATTATCTAGTAAAATAAATGATCAGATTAAAAGAATTAGTATGGTATCAAAAAGCGATGTCATTCGTGCTGCTAATAAATGGGAGCTTGATACAATCTACTTCTTAAATAGAACGGAGTAAATAAAATGAAGTCGGTAATTTATAAAAAATTGGGAGAGAAAATATATCATGAAAAGCTCACCAATGGTCTTGAAGTTTTCATACTTCCTAAGAAAGGCTTTCATAAAACATTTGCGACATTCACAACAAAATACGGTTCAGTAGATAACAAATTCTCACCTCTAGGAAAAGATAGTCCTACTCAATTTCCAAATGGAATAGCGCATTTTTTAGAACATAAAATGTTTGAAAACGAAAAGGGTGATGTTATTCGTACATTTGCAAAGCAAGGAGCTTCTGCTAATGCATTTACAAGTTTTACTCGTACAGCCTATACATTATCAGCTACATCTAACATAAACAAAAATCTTACAACTCTTCTGGACTTTGTTCAAGAACCATATTTTACAGATGAAACGGTAGATAAGGAAAAAGGAATCATTGAACAGGAAATAAAAATGTATGACGATAATCCAGACTGGCGTGCTCGATTTGGAATCTTAGAAAATATGTATAAGAGTCATCCAGTGAAAGATGATATAGCAGGAACAATTTCTTCTATTAATCAAATCACTAAAGAGGATTTATACTCTTGCTATAATACTTTCTATCATCCTAACAATATGTTACTTTTTGTTATTGGGCCTGTGGTTCCTGAAGAAGTAATAAGGCTCATTCGAAACAATCAAGTGCAAAAAACATTTCGAGAACCTGAAGAGATTCACCGTATATCCCCTGATGAAGATGCAAAAGTGAATAGAAAGTCAAGTGTTATGAAGTTGCCAGTTCAAACACCTAAAGTTTTTATCGGATATAAAGAACCTAACCCTATAAGACAAGGTCAAGAGCTACTTAAATATGAGTTATCTTTAAATGTTTTACTTGAGCTAATGTTTGGTAATAGCTCTGAAGCGTACGAAAAAATGTACGATAATGGTTATTTAGATGGGTCGTTTACTTTTGATTGTACAAATGAAAAGGGTTTTGGTTTTTCGGTAATTGGTGGAGACAGTCAAGAGCCCGAAGAAGTTATAAAAATTGTAAATGAAACCATCGTTGGGTTTAAGAAGGAATCGATAAAGAAAGAAGACGCACAACGTGTAATTAAGAAAAAGATTGGTAATTTCTTAAGTGCTATTAACTCGCCTCAATTTATCGCTAACCAATTTACACGTTATCGTTTTAATGAGATGGATTTATTTGACGTCTTGCCAACACTTGAAAATCTAACTGAAAAAGATCTTGAAGAAGTACTGCATTTACACTTTTCTGATGAATCAAGAACAACACTAATTGTAAAAGGGGAATAAATTAAATCACTGATAAATTCTTTTGTTAATTTAGTTTATAGAGAAATTTTGAGCGTAGTAATACTTTCTATTCAGGTAAACTAAAGTCCTTTCTTATCCGCAAATAATGGAACGAGTATTATAGGTGTGTTGCAAATGCAGCACTCTTTTTTATATAAGAAGTGCGTCATAACTTATGATTTAGAGTTAAGACGCATTATTAGGAGTGAAGGCAATGCTGAAAAAAATTTTTGGAAAGTAAAAAGAAAAATGAGGAATGGCGAGGAGGAAATCCAAATGGACGACCTAAGGTAGCCATGAATTAAAGTCGCTGCATTTAAAGGATGCTAGAAAAAGTAATGGGGAAATTGCGCAAATACTCGGCGTTTCAGAAGCTATTATTCTGAGAAGATTGAAAGATTTAGAAGGTTAATTCATCTCTTAAGCGCATTCATGGCAGTATTGGTTATTCCATATCCGATGCATACGAAAAAATGTACCGAGCAGCAGCGTAAAAGAAACGGGGGTACAAAGAAATCTACCCTACCACATTTTTTTGGGTGCAACTTCCATGCATTTTCCGCTCTAAATACCGAGTAGGTGGTCAAAGACTCTTTCCACTTTAACGGGCTACTCGGGATGCAGAACACCCCAAAATGGACGTTGCGAAACATATAAAATACACTGTTTAACATAAGTGCAACCGTAAGTTGACAAAGCGCACACCGCGAGTGATGGAATTATAAGGTGTTTTTGTATAATATAAAGAGGGAATATGATTAAATACGAGGAGGAAAAATCATGAACAAAATAAAAATAGCCACAATTGTTATTGCCGTAGGGGTATTAGTCTTTTTGAAAATTTTTATGGATTCAGTACCAAGAATTAGCGAGCCAATATCTAATACAATCGTTTTTGTAGGCTTTCTAATTTTCGTAATTTTATTAGGTACATCTCAAATAAAAAAAAATAATGAAAGAAAACAAAAGGAAAATGAATAATGAAATTTATTGATTCCATGTGACAACAAAGAATATGATTGTGTAACGACAGTAGTTTATTACATTTTGTAGAAAACGCACTTCTAAAGGAGTTCATATAAATGACATTTGGTGAAAAGCTTTTTCAATTAAGAAAAGAAAAAGGACTTTCTCAAGAGGCTTTAGCCGAAAAACTAAACACGACAAGACAAGCAATAAGTAAATGGGAGAATGGGCAAGGCTATCCTGAAACAGAAAAACTTCTTATGATTGGTAATGTCTTTGAGGTTTCTATGGACTATCTGTTAAAAGATTCTGTTGAGCCAAGCGATGATAAAAATGTTGGATATTATGTTAGCAAAGAAATGGCAGAAGGATATTTATTGTCAGCACATAGGGTTTCTAAATATTTAGCATTAGGTTTTTTTATGATTGCTTTATCCTTTATCCCCTATTTCATATTGAGTCAAGATCCAGCGAGATATATTATCCCAACCATCATTTTGGCTACGTTTGGAATTGGTATGTTTGTGTCAGCATCATTTATAGATGAAGATCAATATAAAGTATTAAAAACAGAGTCGTTGCTATTTGATGAGAAACACCTTAAAGAGTTGACCATAAGATACGAGAATCTAAAGAAAAGGTATTTTGTGATTAATTTAGTAGGCACCAGTCTATTTGTTGCCGGAATCTTGGCCATAGGAATAGAAAGGAGGTTTATTAATTCCGGTTTTTTAATGCCTTATTATCCAATCTGTATTGGATTGATTGCGATTGGAATCCACATTATAATACGAACTTCATCCGTCCTTGACGCATATAAACTATTAGCAAAAAATGATCTATATAATACGAAATTTATCTTTAAATTCCAAAGGAAAATAAGGAAAAAGCTTGATGATTTATAGAAAAACACCAATAGGTCTACAAAAAACGTGGGTAATGACTTGCACATTTCTATTATACAATTTATATTTCACTATTTCTTTTTTCATTCAAGATACTTTTTAAGGAAAATAAAAAATAATCTCTAATGGATAATACCCGAAGAGATTATTTTTATCAAACTTTGTAAATCTACAATTACTTATCTACATGTAAAAAATGTATTTATGTCAATATAATTGATGATATAACTAACTGGTTAGAACCATACTCCTTTGATTGAGTTAGATCGATGTTTGTGTTCAGAGGCAGCTCTACATCGTGTTTTAGGTGTTATTAAATTTTCTGTCCCTATACCTTCGCTAATGGTATTTCATGAAATTTTGTATTTTTATAAAAACTATCTATATTTACTAATGGAAGCCAATATAATGGATTATCTTTCAAAATCCCACTTAGTGCTAGTATAATACCAGCGCTTCCTGAGAATAAGTCATCAGACAAACGATAACAAAATTGGCCTGGACATAGGATATGATTTTCTTTAGGGATTAAAAATAAACTTAACAAGTCTAAGACACTATCTTTTTTATGTGTATATTCAGAATCGTCTTTCCCAATCAGAGGTGGTATTAACAAGAAGCTTCCGGCACCATCGTATAACCCAGGGCTTATTGTACACTTTACACTATATAAATTAGTAATTAATTTTAATTCTTCTTGGTATAGATTTTTATCACTTACTCGATTTAAATATACTATTGCTACTCCTATACCTAGTGAACCACCTGAAAGGTAAGGTATTAAACGATTGGAATCATCAATAGTCTGTAATGTATTTCTGTCTTCTTTCGTTTTTTCTAAATCTTTATCAATTAATTCAATAGACTTGAAATAATAAGCTTCTTGTCTAGTAGCCGCATATAGAGTTGAGTAAAACAATGAAACTCCAGACCAACCATCCATTAAACCAACTGGAATACCGGCCCAGTCCGTAACTTTTAAATCTTTATTATCGCTAATGAAAGTATCTATAATAGTAGCTATAGATTTTGCTTTTTCTAAATAGAGTTCATCCTGTTCTTCTATATACAAACTAATCAACACAAGGCCGATACCTGACAATCCCGATCTTAATGAAATATCTGACGAATCCAGATTATCATTAATGTTTGCAAAGATTTTATAAGCTTCTTTCTTATATCCAATTTCATATAGTATTGTCCCTATTCCTGCTTTACCTGTAAATAAACCACTTTGTTCAAGAGAATCAATATTTTTAATTAAATAGTTGTCAATCCAATTTATTATATCCTCTTTAACAGAGCCCGATCTATAAAAGGCTAGCACAGCTCCTGCTCCTCCATTTTGTACATTCAATTTACCTTCTTTATTTTCATATTGCCTTATATCACCATGAATTAATTTTTCACTAAGAACTAGATTTTTCTCAATAGTATTTCTAAGGTTTTCTATAATTAAAGAAATATCCATTTTCATCGGTTTTTTATAAACCTCATTAGTACAATTCTTTTCTTCTATGGTTGATAAGTGTTGATTACATTTGTCCCTTATAGCTTCTACAAATAGTAGGAAATCCTGACCATAAACTTTTCCAATCCATTGATATTGATAATAATACATATCAGGGTCAATATCCTCAATCGCACCAATTGGTATTAAGGAGTATCGTAGGATTTTCTTTACTGCATACCAATCTCGCTCAGCATTATTTTTATTATTTGGGTGAGAGAATCCTATTGTTCTCATTGTAGGCCTATTTACAGAATCCTTAGGATGTGCGGTCTCAAAGTCGATAAGAGTCACGTTTAAGTCTTGGGATATAATTATATTGGCTGGTTGTAAGTCTCCCATTCCTACATCCTTTTTATGCATTTCTTCAATAATAGACACCAATTTAGAAAGAATATTCTGTACTTTTTCTTTGTAGCTATGAATATCACTACTGTTAGTGTAAGGGTAATTCGCTGAAACCCATGATTGCAAATTAATCCCATCTACATACTCTATCACAAGAAAACTATGTTTCCAATGTTTAAAGTATTCTATTATATTAACTACACCTTCGACTTCCGAAAGCTTTGATAAAGCATCAAATTCTATTTTCTGTCTTTCTAAAGCATCTACTTTTAGACCATCCAGTCCTGACTTTGGCCTTGCTTCTTTGATAATTACTTTCTTTTTATCTTCCTTCCTTTCTGCTACATAGATTCCGCCACCATTATTGAAGCGAATCGCATTTAGAAATTCGTATTCATCAAATTTGTTATTTTCTATTTTATCCTCAACCGATGTACTATTTAATGAATCTAAATATTGATCGAATTCTTTTACAAAATCAGGTACTTGATAGTATGCCACTCTTTCGTCCAAAATTAATTTATCATGTTCATCTTTAATACACATTTCACCTTTTTCATTTAACATCATTATGAATCCACCATACCTATAGTAAATATTACTATTTTTCCAGCATTTATCACTAAGGATGTATGGGCCATTTTCGTAAGAATGAAGAGTATTATATAAAATATCTAATAAATTCAAAAATTCATCGTCAGTAGGAGGATAGATAGTAATAAATTTTCCCGAACTTGCTCTGTTTGCGGTCTTTGAGTTTGTGTTAATAAAATCCCAGTCGCTTACAATATGTTTGAAAGAGACCTTACGTTCAAGCAATATATCACTAACAATCTTTAGAATTTGTTTTGCGTCCTCAAATGTTGTACTAATATGGATCTTCCAACCTTGATTTTTCAGGGTTACTCCCTTAAAAGTGTAAACTTTCCATACCGAATTTTCCTGTTTACTAACAACACACTCACTTGGTAAATTTTCTAAATCGAATTCTACCGCATCAACGGTTGATTTGTTAGGAGTGAAATATTTCGATTCCTCATTTATATAGTCGTAATAAACTATGTTGCCCTTCATAATAATCCCCCTCGTAAATTATTCATTACAAAATAATTTTATTCCTGATTTTTAAAATCACATGAATGTTGCTTTCTCTTTAAGAGATGATTGTGGGTAAAACAGGGTAGTCCACGTGGTGGATTATGGATAAATGGAAGTGATTCTATCACCTCAAGTGAATATCAGTATATACGAAAAAACATCTGAGTATATTGCTCCAAACGCTGTTCTGTACAATGCCAAAGACTTGTATGGAAAACCAGTCTAGTAGACCAATTAAGGGTCAAGTCATTTATCGGTTCAAAAATCATTTTTCCAAAACAAAAGCGATACTGTCACTTTCTTCATCAAATTCTAGACTGGATATGTCAGAGTAGATTCCTTTTGTTTTAAAACCTACATTACTAGTTTCTTTTTCTAAAGTATCCTTAGAAAAATATTGATACCAATAATGGTATGTCCTAGGATTCTCATCTTCGATTAAGATGGTCGTCTTTGTAAGTGTGACTTTATTTGGATATATTAGGTTTTGCATAAATCCTAGATGTGAATCTTTTGATAAAATACTTTCTTTCTTACTAAAACTCCAAGTTTGTTCTTCTTTAAATTTGTTAAAAACATTTTCAGAGAATCCATCTATAATTAACAGACCTCCTTTTTTTAGACTATTATGTACCTTCTGTAATAATTTATTCCGTTCATCAGGGCTTAGTGAACTAAATGTATAATAAATTAGTAGAGCTACATCATATTTATTAGTTTCATTCCAATTAAAAAAATTATCGACTCTATATTCAATATCTAAGTTTTCTATCCGTGCTTTTTCTTCAGCAAAACGAATTGAATTTTGAGAAAAGTCAATTCCTGTAACTTCATATCCCTTTTCGGCCAACTTTTGACAATAAAATCCTGGGCCGCAACCCAAATCAATAATTTTTTTAAACGTACTAGAGGGGGCAATATCCTGTATGAATGCTACAGATTTATTGATAAATAAGTCATTTGCGCTTCCTCCTGGTGTGTTCGGATCTAAATGTTCCTCGTGCACCAATTTTGACATAAGGGGATCAGTCCAAATCTCATTTGGTCCAGGTTCGAAAATTTTTGGTGCTTTTAAATGATCAAAAAGTTTATTCATAATAGATTCATCCTTTTAATTTTTTTAGAAAAATACTTGATATTTTGAAATTGAGCATTTAAAACGCTTCTTGATATCCGTTGTTTAATTCTAGATATTTAGTAAGATGTTTTTGGGTCATAAGTTTACTTAGAAGGTACCTAGTTAACTAAAATTAATTGCCACAGTGCCCTGTAAATGATTGAAACCTAGTTGAAGTTATCCTCAACTAGGTTGTCTAAGTATATCTAATAATTGTAATTAACAGTTATTACTAGCTGTCGACCAAAGTGTAGTTAATGTGACAGGAGACCAAGCTACTACTCCTTCACCCATTTCCTCGTTTTGAGAAAGTTTTTGCAAGTTTAATACTTGTAATTGTTCCATTATAGTTCACCTCCTTTTCTAACATTTATAATCGTGAACTAGAATAACATTTCTACATTTAAAAATTAATTTTATACCACTTAAGATGATTCAGAAAGTATAAAATTTTAAGAAAATTTAATCTAGTAAACTTTTATATGTATATCTTACAAAATATTACTTTAATTGTCAAATATATTTTCATTTTACATAAAAAGTAATTTTAGGTTTAGGAATACTGCAAATTTTGCTGATTGACAAGCGATTGATAAAGATTATTCTGCATATAGAGTTCAGAGTGCGTCCCTGTACCTGTCACTCTTCCACTTTCAATAACTATAATCTGATGGGCATTCTTCACCGTCGATAAACGATGAGCAATAATTAATGTCGTGCGATCTTTCATAAGCTGCTGCATAGCAGTTTGAACGTATTGTTCAGAAGCACTGTCCAAATGAGCAGTTGCTTCATCAAGCAAAAGAACTTCTGGGTCTCGAATAATTGCTCGAGCAATGGCAATCCGTTGTCGTTGTCCACCGGATAAGCGAATCCCCCGTTCACCAACTTGAGTTTCATACCCATCGGGTAAAGAAGCAATAAATTCTGTTAGATTAGCCTGTTCTACAGCATTATCTATCACTTCTTGTTCTACTTGATCAAGCCCGTATGTGAGATTATATCGAATATTTCCTGCCATCATAGGCGAATCTTGTGATACATATGCAAACATACTGCGCCATTCATCAATTCCATGACTATCAATCGATCTTCTCTTATAGAAGATGTTACCCATATTAGGGTGATAGAATCGTTCTATTAAAGAGAAGATCGTTGTTTTCCCAGCACCGCTTGGGCCGACTAAAGCTGTTACTCTTCCTTTAGGTGCGATAAGACTTACATCATCGAGAACTATTTTCTCTTTATAACTGAAGTGAACGTTTTGGAAGACCAAACCGTCTTCGGTTGTAGAAGTGTCATCCAAATTATAAACAGAGCTTTCAGGAGTCTCGTCCATAATAACTCGAATTCTCTCACTAGCTCCCAGTGTCTTTTGAAATTGAGTAAAGAACTGAGCCAGTTGCGAAAGGGGCGATATAATTTGGAATATATAGAAAACAATGGCGACAAGAGTCCCTGCAGTTAGAGCACCTTTTGCTACCTGGATACCGCCATATCCAAAGACAATTACTAGGCAGGATAATGTTATCGTTGTCATAATCGGTGTAGCAATCGCTATAATTTTTCCCTCACGCAGACCGTATGCAAAGAGTTTAGATATTCTCGACTTTCCTTGGTAAATTTCATTTTTTTCTGCTAACGATGATTTTACAAGGCGAATATCTGTGAGCACACGACCTAAATCACCTTGAAATTCTGCCGTTTCATCCTGAAGTACTTTCGAAATACGAAACATTCTCTTGCCCAGCGGTCCAAAGATAATGTATGAAGTTGGAACAATCAAAAATAGTACTAGTGCCATTACCCAATCTAGATAAATTAGAAGTAGTATGGAACCAATAATAGTGATCATTCCAGAAAAAAAAGGAATCAATTGATCAGTAAAAAATTGCTTGATTACATTCGTATCGTTTGTTATACGACTCATCGTTTCTCCTGAAGTATACTCATCAAAAAAATTTACAGGTAAACGTAATACCCTTGACCATAATTCTTCTCGTAGTCCTGCTACAATCTTTTGTCCAGTATAGATCAACATATATAAAGAAACTCCTGATAAAACAATTTGGGATAGGAATACGGTGAGAAGCAATAAAATTGTATTAACTTGAAAATTTGCTTCAACCATCGTATTTACAAGAGACATTGTTATTAACGGTACAACTAGAGAAAGTAATGTCTGACCAGTTAATAGTACAATGGATATCCCTATGATCCACCATCGAGGGAGATATGGTTTAATCATCCCCCAAAACTTACGAAAGTCGCCCATAAAATTAGTCCTTTCTAGTTATTTGTAATGAAAAATATACCAGACATTACATTATATACAATGATAACGTTCTTGACGACAGACTACAAACATAAATTGAATTTTTTGTAAAATTTTTCATTTTTATAAATTTAAGTCATCTTTTTCATGTGATAACCTACTATATAACAATGTTATCTGTTGAGTGGAATAGATCCATATGTTAAAGCAAGGTGTAAAAGTCATTATTAATCTGGTCAAACAAAACAATCAGTAGTGGAAATCAACGGTTTTATCTATTTTCTATAAAAGAAAGAAGACCGTAGATAAATTCGAATCTCTTCGACTTTGTCTACAGATTGGAAGGATCTCATCATTATTTTTCATCGCCTCAAAAGATTTGTTGTTATTACCTGTGTAGTTGATTGGCGTGTAGGTGGCGGCTCCTGCGGGAAAAGCGGGACAGTCCAAGACCCTGCAGGAGCATAGCGACGAAGCGGTTTGGCGTCCGCCCACGGAAAGCGTCTACCGTAGCGGAAATCAACGGTTTTCTTTATCTATATTTGCATTGATTGCTTCACGATGCTGTTAAAAATTGTCTTAATACATACTAGTTGGAGGGTAATATTGGCGGTTAATACTCTACAATAAGATTCAAACAATAACCAGTTGTTATTTACAGTTAAATAATTACTGTAAATTATCTTTTTACCATGATAGTATATTAATGTTATACCAAGTTGAAGAAGTGGGTGCAAAATGAAATCAATAATTAGGTTTAGTATGAAAAATGGTTTAGCTCTGTTTTTAGTGGTACTTCTTATTGTTGCTGGAGGAATTTATTCTCTAAAAGAGTTACATATTGAGAAGTATCCAAATGTGGATATTCCATATTTGACAGTTATTATACCTTATCCGGGTGCTTCGCCAGAACAATCGATGAATGATATTGGGGAGCAAATGGAAAGAGAGTTCATGAAGCTTGAAGGGGGAAAGAATGTCTATACAGGTGGTGTTGCTAATGCAGCATATTCAACGATAGAATTTGAAATGTCTGTTGATATGAAGGAAGCTGAACAGTTAGTGAGGACCAGTGTAGATAAGATGCAGCTGCCTGAATTAGCAGAAGAACCGAAGTTTGAATTATCTAGTCCTGATGAAAATCCGATTGTCTTTTCAATGGGGATTTATGCTGATGAAAATTATGAAGAAGTTCAAACGTTTGTGAAGAAACATATTATTCCAAGCCTTGAAGTTATAGAAGGGGTAAGTGAAGTAAAGGTCGGCGGGGTTGCAGAACAGCTAGTGCGCATTCGACTATTACCGAAAGAATTAGAGGCAAAAGGAATTACAATTAATGATGTTAAAGAAGCCATTTTGGCAAATAATCTTTCGATGCCGACCGGAGATATTTCTGTATCAAACGAAGTATTACCGGTGCGAGTAAATAAAGAACTGAAATCAGTTGATGATGTTAAACAAATAAAGCTTTTCACACAAGTTGCAAATTCACAAACCACTAAGACTGCACCTGGAACGACTACTTTAGGTGAAATTGCTGAAGTTACATATGAAAGTGAATACACAAATAATATTACACGAATAAACGGGGAACAAGGCGTAAGTTTCGGTATTATGGCTAAAGGTGGAGCTAATGTAGTAGCTATCGTTGATCAAGTGAAGGAAGAAGTGAAAAATCTGAATCTTCCTGAAGGGTATAAAGTAGAAACATTGCGTGATCAATCGATTGAAATCAAGCAATCAGTCTATTCTATGCTCCGGGAGGCATTTTTAGGTGCACTAATGGCCGTAATCGTAACTTTGTTATTTTTAAGAAATATCCGTTCGACTATTATTGCCGTTATATCCATCCCAGTATCTATATTTGCATCTTTTCTTTTGATGAAAATGATAGGGTATACATTAAATATCATGACACTTGCAGGAATTGCCGTAGCTTGCGGACGGGTTGTGGATGACTCGATTGTAGTCATTGAAAATATATTTAGAAGAGTAAGAGTTTCAAAGGAAAGAAATGATAAGCTCATAGAACAAGCTACAAGGGAAGTAGCATCTGCAATTACTTCTTCCACAATTACAACTGTTGCTGTTTTCTTACCATTGGCTTTTGTACCGGGAATTGTAGGAGGTTTTTTCAAACCGCTTGCATGGACCATAGTTATTTCATTATTGATTTCATTAATTGTTGCAATAACGGTTGTTCCGCTCTTATCGAGAATTTTCCTATTAAAAATTACACTTGAGGAACCACAAGAAAATGCACTTCAAATTTGGTATCGTAAAAGTTTGACTTGGGTGTTAAAGCATCGATTCGTTACTTTAACTGCAGCATTATTAATTCTGGTAGCTTCTGTTGCCTTAATCGCACCTAGACTAGGAACAACTTTTCTGCCACAAGAGAAAGTTAATAATTTTGATGTCGAAATCACGATGGAAAAAGGAACTGCTCCAGAGAAAACAGCTGAAGCTGCAAATAAAGTTGAAAATATCTTAATAAATCAAGAGGATATCAATCTTGTAAATACAAATATTGATAGTGAATCGGAAAGTACGACGATTTCATTTGTTGTAAAAGACTCTGTTGCAAACACTAATGAATTTGTTGAGGATTTGAGATCTCAGTTTACAACCATTACTGAGCCTAAAAAAATTACTGTATCGGGTGTAGGTGGAATTATTGGAGGTGCAGAGGGAAGGTATACTCTTGTTGTAAATGGGTCAAATTTTGAGGATATAAAAAAGGCAAGTGAGCAAATCACAACCAGTTTAAAAGAAGTAGAAGGAATGACAGATGTTACAACATCTTTAGAAGGTGAAGAGCCTGAAATAGTCATTGATTTGGACGAAGATAAGCTTGCTGAAAAAGGACTAATGCCAGCCATGGTAGCACAAAGTCTTCGTACACTAATTAACGGTGATGTAGTAACAACGATGAGGATGGAAGACGAAATAAAAGAAGTAAAACTTGGCTTGAAGATGGATCAAATTACATCCATCCAAAAACTAGGGAATCAAAAAATTAACAATGTAATGGGTATGCCGGTTGCTCTTAAAGAGATAGGAGAACTGAAAAGAGTCAATAATATTACCACTGTTTCACATTTGAATGGAAATGAATATATCATGGTTAATGGGACAATCACAGATGGAAAAGTTGGAGATGTGATAGCAAAAGCAGATGAAATCATCGATGATTTGCAGTTGCCAGAAAATATTAGCTACTACAAAGAAGGTGCATCCGCATCAATGTCAGAGGGCTTTAAAGACCTATCCATTGCCATCGTAATTAGTATTTTCTTAGTATATTTAGTCATGGTAATTGCTTTTAGAGAAGGAAAGGCTCCATTTGTTATTTTGTTCGCCATACCATTTTCCATCATAGGAGCACTAATTGGACTCTATATTGTAAATGAACCAATAGGTATGCCTGTAATGATTGGTTTACTCATGCTGAATGGAATTGTCGTAACGAATGCTATCGTTCTAGTAGATAAGGTGAAGCAAAACGAAAAAGGTGGAATGATCAAACATGAAGCTTTAATTGAAGCGGGTGTTATACGTATTCGGCCAATCTTGATGACAGCTATTGCAACAATTGGTGCTTTAATCCCGATGGCTATCTCAAATGGATCCGGAATGGTATCAAAATCACTCTCTGTTGTCGTCATTGGAGGACTATCAACATCTACTTTTTTAACACTTTTTATTGTCCCAATACTATACAGCTTATTTAATCCACCAAAAAAGCAATGAACATTTTAAACAGAATTTTAGTGCCGATTTTTTGGGGTTTCATTGGTTTGTCAGGAGGACGATAGATGAAAAAAAGAACGATTATGCGAACTGTTATTTTAGTAATTATCTTTAGTGCCATTGCTTATACGGTCTATAGTAATTTCATAAAAGAAACATATGAGTTAGTGAAAATAGGTGATGTTGCACCTGATTTTATTCTTGAGGATTTAAATGGAGAGAAGCATAAATTGTCAGATTATAAAGGTCAAGGAGTTGTACTAAATTTTTGGGCGACTTATTGTGATTATTGCAAAGAGGAAATGCCTGATTTAGAAGAAAACTATATTAAATATAAATCAAAAGGAGTGGAAATCCTTGCAATAAATAATGCACAAACACCTTTTGAAGTTAAAAAATTCACTAATAATATTAGTTTTCCGATATTAATAGATCACTCATTAGTTGTTTTTAAAAGTTATAATATAGAGTTCTTACCTACGTCGGTATTCATCGACTCCGAGGGTATAGTTAAAAAAATATCATCAGGTGAAATGAGTAATAAATCAATTCAAAAAAATATAGAATTGATTTTACCTAATAGATAATCATCAGGACGTATTTTATGAATCAAGAGTATCTTAGTAAAAATCACATTTAAAATAATGGCTCGAAGTTCATCTATTATACTGAAGAACAGATAGCCCATTCTCGATAAAACTGAGAATGGGCTATCTTATTTAAATCATTGTACATTTCAGTGGCAACCTAATAGAGCGGTCTTTTCAGTATCTAAATACAGAGTCAAGGTTAGCGAAGTATTCAAAAATGCTGTGAGAATGAGTATAATTAATTGAATAGTGTGGGTAAAAATCAATTAATTGGTAGGAGAAATGAAACATGGATGATAAATTTAACATTATGATTGTCGAAGATGAACAAAAGATAGCCGAAATGGTTGAGGAAAATTTAATTAAATGGGGATATGATGTTTATCCAGTTAAGGATTTTCAACAAGTAGAAGAAGAGTATTTGTCAGTGAAACCGCATGTAGTGTTGTTAGATATCAATTTACCTTATTTTGATGGGTTTTATTGGTGCGAGAAAATTAGAAAGTATTCAAATGTGCCAATTGTATTTGTGTCGTCTCGTAATGAGAAGATGGATGTTATGATGGCCATAAATATGGGCGGGGATGATTTTATCCAGAAGCCATTCTCAATGGATATACTCGTGACGAAGATTAATGCGATAGTGCGTAGAACGTATACATATCTTTCACCTAGTTTAGATGTTCTCAAACATAATGATTTGACTTTAAACTTAAAAAATTCAACAGTTAAGTTTGGCGAGCAAGAAAGTGAGCTCACTAAAAATGAATTTAAAATATTGACTGTTCTTTTTGAAAATAAGAATGAAATTATTAGTCGTGATGCGTTAATGCGTGCATTATGGGAAGATGAGAGTTTTATTGATGATAATACATTGACGGTTAATATAAATCGTTTACGTCGTAAACTAACAGATATGGGTGTGGAAGATTATATCCAAACGAAGAAAGGGCAAGGGTATATGCTAATATGAGTATTTGGAAGCATTTGTTCTTTCAGAGGCGACTAATCGTAACCTATATTATGATTATGTCGTTTATCACAGTAATGATCTATATCAACCCAAGACTTTCAATCCCAATAAATAATCTACTCTACCTTTATCTTATCTCAACTTGTTTATTTTTCTTATACATTTTAATAGAGTATTACTTGATCAAAAAACACTTTATTGCATTGAAGAGTAGTTGTAGAGATGGTTTTTTAATACAGGAAGAGTTGCTGACGCCTAAAACATTGGAGCAGCAGATGTTTCAAGAAGTATTAAAGCAAGTAAATCAACAGCATCAGCAGAAAGTCACGAATATTATAAATGATAAAAAAGAAACGATAGATTATATGACATCATGGTTCCATGAAATTAAAACACCTATATCGGTTAGTCATTTAATTATTGAGAATGAGAAGAAAAATCCGATTTTGAATAGTATTGAAGAAGAAATAGAGAAGATTGAGGGGTACGTTGAACAGGCACTCTATTTCGTTCGAGCAGATGATTTCAATCAAGATTATTTTATTGTTCCTATTGATTTAGACGTAGTTATTCGTTCAATTATTAAACAAAATGCCAAGTTATTTATTCAAAAAAAGATAAAACTTAAATTGGAAGTAGAGTCTAAAGAAGTACTAACTGACCAAAAATGGCTAGCTTATATTGTGGCACAAATTCTATCTAATGCTTTGAAGTATACTTCGCCTCAGGGGGAAGTGAATATTTCTTCTGAAGAGGATGAGATAGAAAGAAGATTAATCATAAAGG
Source organism: Viridibacillus sp. NPDC096237 (assembly GCF_050278625.1). Classification (NCBI taxonomy): domain Bacteria; kingdom Bacillati; phylum Bacillota; class Bacilli; order Caryophanales; family Caryophanaceae; genus Viridibacillus; species Viridibacillus sp. NPDC096237. The sequence goes on from NZ_JBNNTI010000042.1 coordinate 23,777, forward strand.
ACAATGGGATAGGGGTAGAACAGGCCGACATCCAGCGAGTTTTCGATAAAGGCTTCACTGGGATGAATGGAAGAAGTCACGGTGGCTCAACGGGAATGGGTCTTTATCTAGCTAAGAGATTGGCAAATAAGTTAGGACATTCAATCACTATCACTTCAGAAAAGAACCACTTTACAGCTGTTACTATACATTTTCCAAAACTGCATGATTACTATGGTATAACATAATTTAAAATCCTTATAGGTGCCGGTCTCTTAGTTTGTTGACAAAAGGCATTCAGAATGCTCATATCCTGAATGCCTTTTGTTATTTTTATATATTTTGGTTATTTAAGAATCTCTTTTATAGATAAAAATCTTTCCAAATATTAATATTTAGGACATTTTTGTAATTTGCTAATTCAAATTGACGAGTTTTCAAAAAATTCGTAGCAACACATCGTCTGCATAGACATTTTTTTAAGACCTTTTAAGGTTGACCACCGCATCTTCAATTTATCCCATAAGATGTTCTTGAAGTACTAGAGGATACAAAGCAACCATTTCAATTTGCTTTCTTTTTAGTATTTATTATTATTATTATTTTCCATAAAATTAATAATTTGTTTATATTACATGTGTAGTTGATTGGAGCGGAGGTGGCGACTCCAGCGGGAAAAGCGGGACAGTCCAAGACCCTGCAGGAGCATAGCGACGAAGCGACTTGGCGCCCGCCCGCGGGAAGCGTCCACCGTAGCGGAAATCAACGTCCTATCTATTTTTTAAATAAAAAGACCGTAGATAAACTCGAATTTCTTCGAGGTTGTCTACAGTCTGTCAGACATAAACTTTATTGGTGTCTGTCTTTACTCTATGCATTGACTATTTTGTTACAAGAAAAAACAGTTAATACATAGTAAGAAAGATAAAGCATTGTATAAGATACGATACAAATGATTACAGGAATTATGAAGTTGATATCCATTAAATTTGAGATAGCAGTTAAAATCATACAACTATGAGTAATGCCTACGATTAAAGGTAGGAGAAAGACAATAGAATATTGTTTAGCGATAACTCGTATCACTTCGCTCTTTTGTACGCCTAGTTTCTTTAATGTTGTATATCTGACTTTATCATCAGTTACTTCTGTTAGCATTTTGAAATAAATAATACTTCCTGAAGCCGCAAGGAAGACTAATCCCAAAAATCCGCTTATAAAGATCAGTAATCCATAGACAGATTGGGATTCTTGATAGCTATCTGAAAAACTGTAGAAATGTACTTCACTGGGAAGTTCTTTCATGATTTTCTTTGTTAATACAGAAGATTTAGCTTCGTTGGTTACTTTCAAAGCATGCACTGTAGTAGGAGTATTTTCACCTCTAAGCTGATTGTATTTTTTGTCATTTACAACTATTAAGAAAGGTTGAACAGGGTCATTCAATAATGAAAATGATTTATTATCAACAATCTTTATTTTCGAATCCGCAGTTGCTGAATGCAACGAAATCGATTTGTTTAAATTTGATTGTTGGTCTTGTGAACCTATGAAATTGTTGATAATTGTTAGACCTTCTGTTTTCTTTAAAGGTGCAATTGTATCTAAATCTAATTTATCAGCTAGCTGATTGAAAGTTGTATTGGATATAACAGCAAATGATTCGTCAAAGTATAAGTAACCCCCAGGAACTTTCTTAAGCTCTGATGCATCGCCTTTCACCATTGTGTACTCCCAGTCATGTTCAAAGATAAGGGAATGATCATTGTCCGTGGCGATTAATTCACGAATTTTTGCATCTACTTCAGATGATGTACTTTCATATTGATAACTATATGGAACAAAACTTTTCACTTGATCCAGAGTATTGTAATAAATACTATAACCAAATCCAAAAGCGATAAGTGTTACTGCGTTCAGTATAGAAATAATAGTGAACATAAAGGCGTTGCTCTTTAATCGATTTGTTAATTGCGTAAAAGTTAAAAGATTAGACCACTTAAAATAAAATGACTTATTCTTTTGTAATAATACAAAGATAAAGGCACTTAAGGAGTGGAATAACAAAAACGAACCAACAAGCATGGAGATAATTATTATACTGATAGTACCGTTAAAGTTCTGATCCCAATTGCTCGATTCTGGAGACAATTGTAATAACCAGTAGCTACCTCCAATCATTGCAATGGCAAGAAGTGCTAACAACAAAGAAGGCTTATTTATTTTCTCGCCTTTTTTAGTAGCTTGAAATAGCTCGATTAATTTAAAACGATAAATAATAAAGTAGCCTTGCAATGAAGTAAGGAAAATAATCACACTAAATACGAGTAAAGTCTGTATGATTGCTCTTGAATTAATAGTAAATGTAATAGCAATAGAAAAGCCCATTAATTTTACCAGAATCATACTGAAGAAAACAGAGAATAGTTCCCCGATTGCAAGCCCTATTAAGAGTGCAAGTATGCCCATTATAAAGTTCTCATAAAATAGCATTCTGCCAATTTGTTTTTTCTCAACACCTAATAACGAATATAAACCAATATCTTTTTTACGTCTTTTAACAAAGAAGTTATTCGAATACCAAATGAAAATGGAGACAAATAGTAGTAAAAGTATTGAAGAAGCACCAAAAGCTGATTCAAGTTTTTCTGTATCCGTTAGAGCTTGGCTAATTTGTTTATTGTACTGTAGTGACGAAAAAGTAAAGTAAATCGTAATACTAAGTGTCATTGATGCAATATAAAGAAAGTACTGATAAAAATTGTGTTTGATATTTTTCCTTACAATATTAAACATGTTCATGGGTCCCACCCCCTACAGTAGAAAGTGTGTTTAATAATAGGTTAAGGAACTCTTTTCTGTCCTTATCTCCTCGGACTATTTCTGTGAAAAGGCGTCCATCTTTCATAAATAGTACTCGATTGCAATAACTTGCAGCAAAAGCATCATGTGTGACCATTAAGATAGTCGAATCGTAGTCCTTGTTCAATACATTGAATGTATTTAGAAGATCTGTCGATGATTTAGAATCTAATGCTCCAGTTGGTTCATCTGCTAACACTAAACTTGGATTTGTAATAATTGCTCTTGCAACAGCAGCTCGTTGCTTTTGTCCTCCAGAAACTTGGTAAGGGTAAGAGTTTAAGATAGCTTCAATTCCCAGTATGTTGGCTATTTCTCGCACTTTAACTTCCATCTTCTGAGCTGGCCAATTCGCTAGGGAGAGTGGTAGTAGAATATTTTCTTGTATCGTTAAGGAATCTAGCAGGTTATAGTCTTGAAAGATGAAACCTAAATGCTTTCTACGAAATTTAGCTAAATCCTTTTCCTTCATTGTGTCGACTGATTCACCCCCAATGACAATACTACCCGACGTTGGTTTATCAATTGTTGAAAGGATATTGAGCAGTGTAGTTTTACCAGCTCCAGATGGTCCCATAATTCCAACGAATTCCCCTTTATTAATAGTCACATCTACATGTTGTAGAGCAGTATATATATTATTTTTTGCTCCAAAAACTTTATGTATCGAATTTCCTTTTAAAATTGCTTCCATGTTAAAACTCCTTTCAAGAGTTAGTTTGTAAATTAAGAATACGTTGAAACCTGGAACTTCTCCATCGATTTTCCAAACAAGAAGTAACCATAACTTACATTTTTGTCACAATAGGAGTGATTTATATAGATTGACTTTGAATGTGTATGTATCTATATAATAATTATAAAGTTAAAATTAATAAATTATATATGTATAATTATAATTGATGGAAAGTACCAAGGTAACGGTTATGGACCTAAAGCCATTTTATTAGTAATAGAAGAGATGAAGAAAATAGATGGATGTAAAGAAATCTATTTATCTACTGAACCAGATAATGAATTAGGGAAGATAATATATGAGAATTAGGTTTTATGAATACAGGGCATATTGGGATACAATTACTTAAAGGATATTCGTGGATTTGGGGACTGTATAATGGAGTGTTTGTAACCAAGACATTATGAATAAAGAGCTATTTTTAAGAAAGGCTGTGATTTCTTGAAAGTAGCTCTTTTTGTTTGGTATAGATCAGAAAATAATGATAACATCAAACCGAATAATAAGATTATACCGATTTGATCTATTCATTGCTTCATTTAACTCACTTAGAGAGTGATTTAACCTACTGGAGGTAGCACTTAACCTACTCGAACTTATAGAAGTATGATTTGATCTATTCATTGCTTCATTTAACTCACTCAGAGAATGATTTAACCTACTGGAGGTATCATTTAACCTACTCGAATTTTTAGAAGTATGATTTGATCTATTCATTGCTTCATTTAACTCACTCAGGAAGTGATTTAATCTACTGGAGGTATCATTTAACCGCTTCATGCTTAGGCAAACTCCATTCGCATTCCTTTAACGCATTTTATTTCTTAATGGTTTGTTTTTGATGATAGAAAATGTAATAGGTTTTATAATCTAAACAGAGGAAAGAATTAACTTTTAAAATTGTATGAAACTTGAAAAAGGCTAGTGTGGTTTAAATAATGTTTGATTTACCCATCATATAAAAAAATTAGTGAAAAAATTTTTTATGCTAGCTAAATCGCTCATAGCTATGAATTAGACGTGTTTGAGTACTTATTTAGAGTAAAAATAACTATTTTTCAAATTAAAGTTCTAATAAGTAAGAGCTAGCCGTTGATTTCGTATATAATGGTAAGATAGAGAAGAATTGATATTCCACAGACCAATTGTCGAAGAAAGCTTGAATCATCTCAATTACAATTTTAAAGGAGTTTGACATAACTTGAGTAAAAAGTTTGAAACAGAATTACCAGAAGACTATGCAGAACTAAAAAAAGAAGCGAATTACACGTCTAGCTGGAGAGACCGTATTGCAGCAGTAAATGAGTTAAGTAATTGTAAACACGCTAAAGTAATCGACCTTCTTAAAAACCGTTTGGAAAATGATACAGTTTACAAAGTACAAGAAGCAGCTTACAAAGCACTAATTGCATTTGGTGAAAATGTAGAACTACCTAAAGTTCAAAAATTTGATATTATCAAAGGCACAGATAAAATCTTAATCCGTGTGAAGAAAAGCTTACCAGCTAATCACACATTTGAAGACTTTGCTGGAAAACTTGAACGTATGCGCCTTGATGTATACGATGCATACGAAGGTCATAAAGGTAAAGAATTCAAAACATGGCTTGAACAAAAATGGACTAGTTTAAATAAGTAATTTTTATATCTAGGCTTATTTATATCACTATAAACAGATACAGCCCAACCAATCATTACAAATTGGTTGGGCTTTTCTATGCCTTAAGGTAATGTGGCCTTTTTTATTTTTGGCCCTGTTAAATCTTATTGTTGATTTTAAATTATAAAAAGGGAATTCCTCTAAATGGTTATCCTCAATTTTGTAATTGTTTATTCAAAAAATTTATTAGACGTTTTTGAGCCTTTTCCTTCTTCACAATTCTTTTTACACGAATTGAACTTTGTAAATACCGTCTAACTTTTCTATTTACAAAAAACACCCGATAATACTTTTCGTCATCATAAATATTTTTAAACCAAGTATAATTCTTTAGCATTTCAATATTTCGATCAATTTTTTGAGTATCTAAAGAATTGCTGTCTCCATATATCCCTGCGGAAAAGAAGCCTAAAATAAATTCTAACATTAATAATGTGTTCTCCTTATTACTTCATTCTTCTTCCATTAAATAACAATGCTTGTTCAACAAGTCATTTCTTAAAATCTCGATAACCTTAGATTATCATACGTTGCAATAGTTGAGAACGGACGGTTGTTTATTTATTCTCTAAAATGGTTGTTCTTTAGGAAGGTTGGGGAAGAGGACACGCTTACTCTTATATTAGCTGCTATAGGTGGATTGGCTTTTTTATTGAGTGTTTGGATTAATGGTAGAGAATCTCTAAAAAAGAGAAGAAAAAATAGAATTACAAAATATTCATTGAAGAATTTTTAGTTTTTTGCTCAACTATCGGGGGCGTTGATCCAAGAAGGATTAGCGCTCTTTATGTTGAACTTATTGTATGGTATGTCAACACTAAACTGGACAACTTTTATAAGGACTGCTGCTTGAATTCCACCGGTGTTAAATAGCCCAGTGTTCCATGAATTCGAATATT
>NZ_JBNNTI010000043.1:0-28541 GCF_050278625.1 Viridibacillus sp. NPDC096237
CTCTTTTCTGTGAATTGTGTTATGGTGACTTAATTCTACAAGAAAAGGTCTTCCTTTTTCTATTTATTCATTTACACAAGATATTTTACGCTCTCCTTCTTAAACAAAAGCACCCCGTTAGTTGAATAAGGTCTCGGATTTATCAAACCAATCGCTTCAATTATGTTTGAACTGGAACAACACTCCAGTTAATCTTGTTAACATCTCTAAGATTAATGTTTCCTAAACTCAAAATATGGGGAATATATGCGAACATACCAAAGTTAACGCCCTTTTGTTGTTCTTCTGTGAAGTATTTTAATGTGTCTGCTGGCAAAGCCGAGCATTTTTGATAAGAAATTATATCAATAATTTGAATCTCTTCATCAGGTATATCCGTAGCTGGACCTTTATAATTTTCTTTATTATAAAAGTACACAGCATTTTTATTTTCCATCAATTTTTCCGTTGGTATTTCATAAAACAACAAATCTTTTTTTGTACTTACTCCAAGAGAATGTAAAGCTTCGTAAATATGATAAGGGTGAAGAGGAAGTAAAAAAATCACATCATTCCACATTTTCAAATGACTGAAACAATTCTATATGATATATGATTTTCTGAATAACACTATCTTTTGTGTTTAATGCTATTAATGTATCCATAAAATACACCCATTATTAGTAAAAAAAAATAGGAATGAAGAGTAATACGTTTTCTTATTCCCCCTTTTCGTGGTGGGGATGGGCAAAAACCCCCAATAACTGAACTGGAAATTGAAAAATGACTTACCCTATCGATAAGTCATTTTTATTTCGCAATTATCAACAATATAATTTAATAAAGCCAAAAAATAAAAAATCCGATTTCAAATGAATATTGGGAATAAAAGGAATTATGTGGCCTGTTTTTACACGTATCTTCTCCTTAGAATATTTCACCAATTGAATTTGAAACACATCTGTATGCTATTTGGTGAAATTTACTATTCGAGACGTAATTATTGCAGTAATCAAGATGATAATAGCGGTTATCAAGCCAGATTCTCCAATCCAAATCTCAGTTTGATATCCTGTACTTGCACGTGCGAAAGGTCCTTGAATAATGGCATTCCAAGTGGTGTGGATGATAACCGACGGCCAAACACTACCTGTGATAAGTCGTAAATAAGCTGTAATATAACTGAATGGTACAATACAAAAATAGATGCCAAGTACAGAGAGAAAGACAGATGGTCCCTCTACGTATAGACCAGCAATAACAATTGGAACATGCCACGTTGCCCAAATCAATCCACTAATAAGGATGGGGCGTGAAAACTCTGCATCGACTAGCCTTGTAAGCATATAACCTCGCCAACCCATTTCTTCTCCCAAAACTGGGATTAAGTTAAGCAAACTTCCTAAAATGCCGCTCAATACTACTAGATAAATGAAACTGAATGGCGCCGGTATATACTGAAGTCCAAGTATATTGTAGATTGGTTCTAACATACCACCTTCTGGAGACTGAAACCTCGCAATTCCGCTCAACCAGGCGATAGAATAAGTAATTCCACAAATAATCATAGGTATTAGCAGAGCAAGACCAATCCCCTTCCATATCTTTAAGTTACCGAAACTAAAAGATACATCTTTAAACCCTTCTTTTAGTATTATGCGAGTCAAAATAGAAGAAAATGCTGGGGTAAACATATATACCACAATAAGCGGCATACTTTTAGTAATTATTTCTACTACATTTAGGATAATAGAAGTAATGATTAAGATACTCAGAAAGAGTTGAAGTCCTATTTTAGCACGTTGGATTTTATCTTTATTGTGGAACGATTTTGCGTGTAATATCATTGTAATCCGCCCTTCCCCTTTAATTCATTTGTTTATCGAATTTACTTCTTGTCATTTACACAGACACAACTTAGAATAAAAATATTTTGGCATACGGATTAATTCGTCTTTAAAATCCCTCCCAAACTCATAATCTAGTCTTACTTACGACTCATCAATGTAATTATTATTTATAAGTTGTCATAGCCGATAGTACAAAAGTGTAATGATTAACCTATGACTTGTGTCAATTTAACCTTATGACAATATGTAACTAGAAAGTATGATATGGAATAGATAACAATTGAATTAAGGCAATTGATTCGTGCAAGTACATGAATCAATCTTGCTTTTAAAAATAATCCAATTGAGGTGGAAAAAAATGAATAAGAAAAGAATAATTGCAATGGTTAGTACAGCTTTATTAGTCACAGGATGTGGAGAAGTAGGAAAGGCTCAAACAGTAGCAGTCGAAAATTCAGGCCAATCAATCCAAAAAAATATAGTTAAATCAATACAATCACAGGCTAACCCATTAAAAACGATAGAGCCGTCAAAACCATTTGAAGATTTAAAACCACTTAAGAAAATGATTGGGAGTGCACAATATGTAGGATTAGGAGAGAATACTCATGGAAGCTCTGAAATTTTCACTATGAAGTTTCGCCTTGTGAAATATTTAGTTACTGAGATGGGTTTTACAAATTTCACAATGGAAGAAAATTGGGGAAGCGGCTTAAAGCTAAATGAATATATCCAAACAGGAAAAGGAAACCCTAGAGAATTTTTAAACTTGTTATATCCTACTGATGAAATTATAGCCATGATTGAGTGGATGAAAGATTATAATGCTGATCCATCCAATAAAAAAAAGATCCAATTTATTGGGCTCGACTTAAAGGAGTTGGACCAAGGTTGCTTTAATAAAGTAATTGATTATGTAAGGCAGCATCGACCAGATTTACTGGCAGAAGTAGAAGAAAATTATAAAGAATTGTCGTCTTTTAATGGAAGTACAAAGGAATATATGGAACTTGCTCCTGAAATAAAAGAGAAGTTCAAAGCAAACGCTGAGAGAGTAGCCCGATTACTAAAAGATGAGAATGAGCAAGCCAACACAGAAATAGTTTCACCCGAGTACATTTGGGTGAAAGCAACGGCAAGTGCAATAGAGAAATTTACCACAATGCTAATTCCTAACGACTATCCAAGTATGTTAAAGCTACATGAGCAATACATGGCCGATTATGCAATGTGGGCACAAGAAACATTCGGTGGTAAAACTATGGTATGGGGACACAATGTTCATATAGCTAAAGGAATTATCGATGAGAAATTATACCCTTATGTTGCGGGGCAGTATTTGAAGGAACGTTTAGACAATAATTATGTCACAATTGGCAGTACAACTACGGAGGGGAATTTCACCTTATACAACGACACCGCAGATAAGATTATAACGGATCTGATTCCACAAGATGTAAATAGTTTCAATTATACCCTCGGAAAAGTACCATATAAAATGTTTTTATTGGATAACCGTCACCTTAAAGGACCAGCAGAGAAATGGGTTAAAGCAAAAAGACCATTACTAAGTATAGGGGCACGACTCTTACCGAACGAATCGGCATACTTTGATAAGTCATTGCTTGAGCAATTTGATATTATTTTTCATATTCGAAAAACAAGTCCATCTCATATTAAATAAAAGTACAAAACAATCCCTTCTTGCATCTGCAAGAACGGGATTGTTTTGTGGAGGTTAATAAAAGCATCTTTTTTTAACCAGAAGTAGGTTACTCTCCCCTTTTTAGTATCATTTAGAAATGTCATATGATACTTTTACACTAGTGAGAATGACAAAAAAAGCAGTACAATTCGGTTATTACATAGATAGGAGCGATGAACTTTATGAAATCAAGATTCATCCAGAATGGTTATTTTTTATTGCTAACTTTCGTTACAGGATTGTTTTATTTTTGTTTTTATCTAATAGCTCTGCTATTCAGCTTCACCCTTTCATTCACGGTAATTGGGATTCCACTAGTTATACGCGTACTACAGACTACTACACCTTTTATCCAATTCGAGCGCATACAGACGAAAATTTATACAGATATTTCAACAGACTCTTATAATAGAAGTATAACAATAGATACATCGAACTGGACTCAGGTGAAATTAGTGCTTACAGATCGTCGCACTTGGTCTGCTGTCTTTTGGTTAATGCAGAAATTAGTAATTGGTATTTTCAGTCTCATTGGTGCAATCATTTTTTATGTAATGCCACTTATATTGCTGTTGGCACCACTACTGTATCGCCACATCGAAATGAATATTATATTCATACAGATAGATACCTTTACTAAGTCACTCTTTGTAATGTTTATGGGTATAGTATTTACCGCCATAAGTAGTAGAATAGTAGATCGTTTGACAAAGAAAATTGGGGGATATACACGTAGCATGATTCAGCAACTAAATCGATAGAAGTTTGCCTTCTGTGAGAGAATTGTAGTGTAAAATTAAAAATTATAACAATGAAGGATTAATTTATAATATAGGAAGTAAAAAGGTAGGCTATTTAGGGGGGAAATGACTTGTTAGATATGGTTAAGTATTGGGTTTGGTACGATTGGATTATGTTAGGAGTCCGTATACTTGTTAGTATCTCTATCGCCATAAACACATTAGATGTTCAGGATAGTTTAACATTGCCACTTTGGATTATTATTTTTTGGGAGGTTGTTGCCTTCTCGATTCCATGGGTAGCCTTACTGTTCAATTACAAATATTACTTGTTCACAGAAATACTGCTATATGGTGGACTGTGTATATATTTAACCTCTTTATATCCGGAAGCTAACAATACATTTCTTATATCGGTTTTTCTGATTGCTGCGAATAGTAAGCATTTGTCCTATTATTGGACAGCTCCAACAACAGTTTTTATAACAACTGGAATTTTCTATGCGGTTGCACCAAGTAATAACTATTGGATTTTGGTTACCTACTATGGACTTGCTTATGTAATGGGCTTCGCTTTCCATTTATTAATCGTCAATCATAAGCAAAATGAAGCAATTCGTAAACAAAACGCGGTACTTGAGCAATATATGTCTCAGATTGAACGCATTACACTGGCAGAGGAACGAAACAGGCTGTCGAGTGAGCTTCATGATACAGTTGGTCACGCTTATACTTCTATTATTATGGGAATGGAAACGTTGCGCACCGAGCTTGCTACTGAAATGGGTATACAGAGGCTAGATTCTCTGCTTGAAATGGGACGTAAAAGCATCGAGGACGTGAGAGGTTACCTACATCAAATGGAGTCTCCGTGTCAATCAACCTCCTTAATTCAATCTCTACAAAATCTTGGAGCCGAATTTCAGGAGCACGCTCAGGTAAATGTAAGTTTTAGAACATTCGGAGAGGAATATCAATTGTCTCGGCAAGCGAAGATCACGTTCATTCGTTGCTTTCAAGAATCTCTTACGAATGCAGTACGTCATGGTCAGGGGACTGAAATTACAGTTTCATTGCAGTTTGAACAACAATATACGAGATTGGAAGTTCAAGATAATGGAAAAGGAAATGTAGAATGGCAAGAAGGCTTCGGTATGAATGCGATGAAAGAACGGGCAATGAATTTGCAAGGGCAATTGTCTGTATATACAAAGCCAGAGGAAGGTATGCTTGTTACTTGTACCATACCACGACAAACTGAAATAAAAGATGGACTTATTCGCTTGTTGATTGTAGACGACCAGCCGTATGTTCGAGAAAGTTTGAGTATATTGCTCGATAGATATGAAGATTTAAATGTAGTCGGTTTTGCTGAGGATGGCAATCAAGCCATCGATTTGTGTGGGCGCCTTCAACCCCACGTTATACTTATGGATTTAGATATGCAGCACATGGATGGAATCGAAGCAACAAAAAAGATTAAGCAACAATGGCCACATATCCGCGTATTGATTTTTACAACGTTTCAGGATACCGAACAGGCGTTGGAATCGCTTCGCAACGGTGCGGATGGTTTTTTACTCAAATCTATTGAAACGTTGGAGCTAGCTAATACAATCCGACTTATTCACAAAGGTGGGACACTGATTGATCAGGGGATGTCTCACAAAATATTTGAGAAGTTTGATGAGCAAAAAGAGACACCACAATCAAAAGCAACCGTTTATGAGCTAACAGCTAGGGAGATAGAAATATTGCAGCTAGTAGCAAAGGGACTTCGATACACTACCATAGCATCAAGGTTATATTTATCGAATGGTACGGTCAGAAATTATGCTTCCACAGCTTATACAAAGCTAGGAGTCCGTAACAAAGAAGAAGCTGTTCAAAAGGCTCTAGAAATTGGAATTATTGGACCTCTTCGATAATTAAAGCTTTTATGATAAATTAGTGTAAAAAAAGAAAAAGAGGTTGCATAACAAGTGTTAATAAAGCGAGCATACCAATAATTGTAGACATAGGCTTCCAATCTGAAAGTCTACCAGCTACTGTATTACCTATTGTTAATCCTAATCCATACAATAGGAGAATCGGTGTAATCGCACTAGCACTAAATTTTGTAATATCTGTTAAAGTTGGTGCAATGTATGTAAATGCCGCAAAAACCCCTACGAAACTAAGAATAGTCATTAATAAAGTAAGTTGAACTTGTGGCTTTTTCAGCACTCGAATTTCTTGACGAAAACTTGGAACGGACGTAAGAGCTATTTGTGGAATGAACTTTGTGATACATAATATTGCCACAACCCCTAATGCACTAATAATCCAAAAAGATGCTCTCCATCCTAGACTTTGTCCAACAAAAGTACCTAATGGTACACCTATAATATTGGCAACAGATACCCCTGTAAAGATCATTGCAACGGCACTTGATTGCTTTTCAGGAGGAACTAATCTTGAAGCTACAACAGACCCTACACCAAAAAATGTTCCATGAGCAAAAGCTGCTAATACCCTTGATACTAAAAGAAATTCATATGTAGGAGCAACAGCACATAATGTATTACCAATTACAAACAATAACATCAACATCAATAATAGTTTTTTACGCTGCATCTTTCCTGTTAGAGCAGTAAGTAATGGAGCACCTATCGCTACTCCTATTGCGTAACCAGTTACTAATAATCCTGTAGAACTAATACTTACATTCAAATCTTTCGCTACATCTGGCAGAATACCCATGATAATGAATTCGGTAGTTCCAATTGCAAAAGTACTAATCATTAATGATATAAGTGCTAAACGTGTGTTAACATCTCGCTTTGCTCTATCTTTATTCATATTTCAATATCAACTCCTTTTTATTCGTAAAGATATATTTCCATTGTTCCATAATGTTCGAACAATGGAAATATATCACGAAATATAGTATAGTTCAACTAAACAGACTTAACTTTTTATATTTTAAGAAGGTGATTAATTTGAGAACATTGTATCATCCAAACATAAATGAAATTCGCTTATCCTCTATCCTTTACGCTCTTAGCGATCAAATTAGGCTTAAAATAGTCATGGAGCTAGCAGGGAGAGGCGAACAGTCATGTAGCGCTCTAGATATTCCCATAGCTAAGTCAACACTTTCCCATCACTTTAAAGTTCTACGGGAATCTGGAGTGATCAACACAAGAATAGACGGAACACAACGTTTTATATCGATTCGAAAAGATGACATAGATAATCGTTTTCCTGGTCTATTACAAGCTATTTTACAAGCAACCGAGACAATTTGAATTTTTTGTAAATTATTTTTAGATAAACAAAAATCGCTGTCTTATATGAGGCGACTTTTGTTTATCTAAAGAATTCAGCTGCTGCATATGAAACTTTGAAAGTATGAACCATTTCAAACAAGAACTCGAGCAATATATCCATTGTTACAATCACAAATGAAACAAACGAATTAAGGTAAAACTAAGAGGCCTTAGTTCACACATTCAATACGGATTATATTAAAAAACAAGAATTCCGTGTTCGTTGTAATGTACTTGCCTCAGGTGCGGAAGGGATAACGGATTCGTTCTATCACTTATAATTTATGACAAAGCGGCGTCTTTCAGGGCGTCGTTCTTTTTTTGTTCATAACGTCACCTAACCCGTTTCCAACAAGTACAGTATCACGAAAAAAGGGTTGTAACTACCAAAAATAGAAGAAAATAATTTCCAATTACCCCCTTTCTTTTTAACAATATCCAAGAACTGATGAATTCATCTTTAATTAATTTAAGCTACACAAAAGAGACAAGAAATTTACAAAAATCATTTTTTGTTGATTCACACTTTGACGGGCTACTCGGGATGTGGAACACTCCAAAAATGGACGTTGCGCAACACAAAATAAATTAACTTGAGAGTGTCTAAAGTCTTGACGTAGATCCATTATTAAGAGTTTGTGGAATGCTAATTAACCAATTACGATTTGTTGATTTAACCATACACACAAAGATAAAAAATGGTGCCCACGGCACTTGCGTTTTCGTTTCATTCCGCCTGCTTCTATAGCTAATTGATTAAGTGTAGCGGGAGACATATAGCGATATAACTCTTCAGCAAATAAAGACAACTCTTGTTTTTGATGCATATTCATAAAAAACATGTCATCCTTTCTCATTAACATAAGAGAATAGTAACGTGCTTTTAACTTCAAGAATAGTCTAAATCCTTAAGTTGATGGATGTGTGACGGAACCCCAATAAGGCTATTAAATTTTAACACCTAAAACAAGCATAACCCCGTTCTAAATTTAAGACGGGGTTAAAATATAGTTGTTTAATTTTCGATATAAGAAACTTCACTGTACTCAAAAATATAACAATAAAGTCGTTTAAAAATCTAAGGTTTATTTAACAATAGCGCCCGATTGTGGAAGATAATAAGCACATGTCTTCTTTAACTAACTTATCATTAGTTGAAGAAGATTCATTCTATCCCCTTAAATCCCAAATAGTTTTTTGGGGAAAATAATTATTTAATCCATATAATTAAATGTATGATTGGACTTTGTGATAATTCAATATCATGCGCCTTTCCTGTCTCGAGCTTTTCTCGATATAAGTAAATATGAGGAAGTTTATTACTAATAGGAGTAGTACCACGTGTATTTTGGGTCAATTCCAATTAAGTAATTAAACCTAAAGTTCTATTTTATATTTTTTTTAGCTGCATAATCTCCGTAAAAGTAAGAGTAATCTAGATCATCATATTTAGGAGTAGCAATTATGGTATATTTACCGTTTTCATCGACTTCAAACAAAGCTACATTATTATATTCCCATCCCACAAAATGATCTGGATTTGAATCATCTACTAACATATCTATGTTGTATATCCCTTTTGTTAATTCCCCACTTTTTTGAAAGTCCTCAATTAAATCTTTGGCCTTTGGAATAGGATGTTTATTTTTATTCATGTCAAATTCAAATAGAAAATTCACCACACCTACATACCTGCTATTATAATTTTCACGTCGGGGGTCACTTGGTATTAATGTAGGTAAAAGATCAATAGTATCAATCTTTTGAGTCTTTTTAAAATCATCAAGTAGCTCTTGAGAATCATTTATATTAAACTCCATGTTATCGTAAGGAAATATACGAATAGGACCATTTTCTTCTGGGACAGTTTTATTAGGATATTTTACTAACCCATAATTTTTTATGATCTGTCTCATTACTTGAACTACTTCTGGATGTTGCTCAATATATGCACCCTTGAATTGTTCGAAATAGATATCACTACTTTCCTCTTTTAAAATTAAAGTATCTCTTTTAATCATTAGGGACGGATAAGCACGATACGGCTTTTTCATTTCTATATAAGTTTGATGGTCAATACCTTCAAACCAATTATTAGTTGTCTTAATAATAGAAAACTCATCTTGTATTCCATAGTTTGTTTTTAAATATTCTTGTATTGGTTGATTCAGATCATCTTTAGAGAAACATCCACTAAGAATTAGGATTGATGTACTTGCTAAGATGACTTGAATCAATCTTTTAATACTCTTCATTCCCCAAACCCCATTTCCTTAATTTTAATAATATTATAACATTTTCCATTCAACTAAACTGCCACGTTGGCATAAGTACACTTCTTCACAACCTTAACGAAACAATTAATAAAGTCACTCCATAATCTGGCCCAATTGCTGAATAACATGACCGGCGTTTTTAAAACAACTTTATTATCTCTGTACATCTACTTGTTCTCGATTTAACTTATAAGACAAATAAGCTAATATTAATCAACTTCCAATAACGATAATTATGTGAACACGAAAGTCCTCCAGTTAAACAATCTGGAGGACTTTTAATAGTCTTTTAAATATATTGAATCCCAATAATAGGAGGTTATCTTATTTTTTTGCTCTTATTCTCGATTGAGATAACACTCTTTT
Source organism: Viridibacillus sp. NPDC096237 (assembly GCF_050278625.1). Taxonomy (NCBI): domain Bacteria; kingdom Bacillati; phylum Bacillota; class Bacilli; order Caryophanales; family Caryophanaceae; genus Viridibacillus; species Viridibacillus sp. NPDC096237. The sequence continues at coordinate 10,228 of NZ_JBNNTI010000043.1, forward strand.
CCGCCATTTTTTCTACATTGCACCATAACAACGCATTTGAATTATTCATTGAAATTACCCCCTTTTCAAATATTTAGAATCTAAAAAGAGGTGTGTTTATTTTTACCTTTTTTGTTACATTTTTATATTAAAATGGAAAAAATATATTTTTTTGAAATAGAAAAATATGTATGGGAAAATATCTCCTGGTGGATCGACATTCCAAAAAAGAACATTAGTTCTTATTGTAATGGTATATAATTTTCTGTTTGAATAATGCGATTGAAGCGGTAAATTTAACTCGTTCGTTTAATACTAAGAAAAGAGAAACTATTGCCGTTGATCAAATCAGCTTCAATGTTGCTTCAGGTACAATTTTTGGACTACTAGGACCAAATGGCGCTGGTAAATCAACGACTATAAAAATGTTGACAACAATCTTAACTCCTACATCAGGAAACCTAAGAGTATTAGGCCATGATATTTATAAACAAGAAAAACTGATCCGTCCAAAAATTGGACTTCTTTATGGAGGTGAACAAGGCCTGTACAGACAATTAAATGGAAGAGACAATCTAAGATTATTCGGCTCTCTTTTTCACATAGAAAAGAAAAAATTAGAATCTCAAATTAACTACTGGTTAGAAGTAGTGGGTTTATCAGAAGCCAAAAATACTCTCGTTGCTCATTATTCGAAAGGTATGAAGCAGCGTCTTCATATAGCTAGAGCAATGATTCACGACCCAGAAGTTATATTTATGGACGAACCTACTCTAGGGTTAGACCCAAAAGGCCAGATAGAACTGAGGGAAATCATTAAACAACAAAAGAAGAAAGGGAAAACCATTATTCTTACAACTCATGATATGGAAGAGGCAGAGGAATTGTGCGATGAAATAGCCTTTATTATGAATGGAAAGATTATTCAACAAGGTACATTTTCTGAACTTCAAGAGAAATTTGAAGAATCTGACGAATATGAGATTGAACTTCTGAACTCATCTGAAGGTCTAATAAATAACATAAAAACTTTTAAAGTTTGGTCTGAGGAGCACAGATTAGAGAATGGACACTTAAGATTGATTTTTAAGATACCTAAGACGGCTGAAGGAAATGATACCCTTAAACAGATTATTGATATGCTAGTGCCTTATACCATCTATCAAATGAATAAAAAAAATATGGATCTTAGATCTATTTATCTCCAACTTGTTGATAATCATATAAAACCAAATAAATAGTTATCTTGAAAGATATAAATTGACGTTTAATTGAGTCTGGATGAGGTGAAATTCCCTCACCCTACTCAAAGTGAACTCAGTATTCTTACTTAAGTGTCAGCAATATTTTACTTCGAGCATGTTGGAAGTTCTGAAGACCGAACGCATTCTGTTTAATTACTTTCGTCAGGTTGTTGGTGCGTTCCAAAAAGCCGTTGGAATACTTGAACGAGAAGCTGTCCAATAATCTGATTGATTGCTTCATTATGAAAAACACTAATCCCATAGATTTCATCCTTTTTTGAAGCAGTGCCTTCATCTAATTTTTTATAGGTAGCGGCAGGAGATGTGTCTGCCTTAATTGATACATCCTCTATATTCTTAAAACCATATTTTTTTGACTCATTATTATTATAATCATCCGTTATGATGAAACCTTGTAAAGCATTACTAACTTGTACTTTTGTGTTTGATGGCTTTTCATTATTATTTACTGATACTTCTACTATTTTCACTTCACGAAAGCCTTTATTACCAATTCCAATAACGACTGACTTTTTACCAACAGCTGTACCAAGTGTACCTATTTCCAAAGGTGGATTAAATAGCACGAAGGAATAAACACCACCAAAAGCTAATGCTAAAATTAAAACAGTAACCCAATGTTTCTTTTTCAAATTTCCCCCTCTTATTTCTATTAAACGTTAGTAATAGGTAAGCATTTGAAGTTATCTCCAGCTTTTCCCCTACTCCACACGGAACGTGCCAGTTTCCAAGCATTTCGCGTTCCATCTAGCGATGGTATTATTTAATTATAAGTTTCAAGTTACTCCTGTTGATTTGGGTTATTTGATTATTTCTAGCTCACATGTTTCTCGATATTTATTGATTTTTTCTAACATCGATTCCGTGATGCCCAAAGTTTTTATGAGTGTTTTCGCCTTAATGTTGTCGGTCATATGGATTAAACATGTACTTCTTTTTGGAGGATACGTAAGTTGTTGAATTTGTCGCTTCCACCAAGATGCACAGGTATATAGTGGTGGCAGTACACGTTTTGTACCGTTAGGAACATGCCAGTTATTTAACATTTTCCTTTTTTCATACTGTACCTACTAATCCGATTATCCATATATTCGACACTCCGTGTCGGTATTTTTGATTCCATTAACAATACTATTTCCTGTCTTATATCTTTACTCAACCGTGTGGATATTTGCACTCGACCTTCTTCGGTAAATGGGGTTATACTTTGAGTAAAGCCAATCACATTTTTAGTTTTGATGATTCCGAGAGGAAAGAGGTATATCCCGGCGATTTTATAAGTTTTAGAGCCTAAGCCATAGAACTTTTTATACACAGGTGGAGGATTGTTAGGATGTTCATATTTACCAACGGGTTTAAGACGATTGTACATAGATGCACCTATTTCATAGGCAAGTCGTGAGAACGCTAAGTTGACGTGAGTAGCTCTGCTAAAATAATTGTGTAACCCTAAGACAAAACTATTAAAGCGCATAGCATTTTGAGTAGTTGGCGATGTTCGGAGTATTTCTATTCGTTTCTTTGCATCCGCCTTAATTTTCTGCATCTTTTCAGCTTTGACAAACGTATGTGCAACTCGCTTTATTCCTTTACGATTGGCACGTATTGTGAAACCAAGAAACGCAGACTCATTCTTGCGCAGATTAATAATCTTCGATTTTTCTGGTGAAATATCAAGTTTTAAACGTTCTTTTAAAAATAATTTAACTGCATGATACCACTTTTCGGCAGTTTTCCAGTCTCGACAGATGATTTTAAAGTCATCAGCATACCTAACTATGTAGCCTTCTTTTAAGTGAGTTCGATTCTTTGCAAGAAGTTGACCTCTAGTTTTAAGTGATTTATGGAGGGGAAATAGTTCCCATTGGTCCGCAATCCACTGGTCCAATTCATTTAGTACAATATTAGACAATAACGGTGAAAGTAGGCCACCTTGTGGAGAACCCTTTGTCGGAATACCTTCTCCATCCACTTCAGCCTTTAGCATTTTGGATATACAGGCAAGGACCTGTCTATCCCGAATACCTAAATTCCATAACTGCTTAATAAGCAAGGTATGATTGATATTATCAAAGAACCCTTTTATATCCACATCTACAACGTAGTGGAGTTTCGACCGATTAACTAGAAATTGAATTCTTGCCATCGCATGATGAGTAGACCGTAAAGGTCTAAACCCATAGCTATGATTATAGAAATGAGCCTCTGCAATAGGCTCTAACACTTGTTTAAAGCACAGTTGTATGATTCTATCCAGAATGCATGGAATACCTAATGGTCGCATCTTGCCATTATCTTTTTCGATTAGTTTACGTCTGACTTTCTTTGGACGATAATTTTCCAGCTTACTTTGTATTTCTTCTACTAAATCGTTCTCTGATCGTTTCTCTATGTCTACAATAGTTTTACCATCTGTTCCAGGGGTCTTCGACCCTTTATTTGTTGATTGTTCGATACGCTAATAAAATATTGTTCCTCGACGTGATGATGTCGTATAGCAGATGGAATGATTCTTTATTTTTGGCTCGTTGATGTAAGTCTGTAAAGGTGTCTGTCATCCCGTAATAATCCCAATATCGTAGAGCTTGCACTGTGGCATCATTCCTCTTTGAAGTGATGTTCCCACGTTCTTACCCGACCGGTGCAATGCACAGTTGAAAAATAATTATTACTTATCGCTAGACTTGGGGCTGTTCCTCCAACTCCATTACAGAGGTCTCACTGGTCGTACCCCTACCCTCATAAGGACAAATGCATTTCGCCATATCGCTTATAGCAACCGTTTCGGTTGAGACAACGTTCCTTATTTTCCAAGTCCCTTATAACCTAGCTATATTTCTTCTAAACTTAGGTGCTTCCTGTAAGCCTGTGAGCTGGATACCGCCATTGTTCGGTATAACGTGTTTCATAGAAGCAATTTTTACTCCACGTCACTCACTCCATCGTTGGATGGTACACAAGTTTCCTTATGCTCTAACTTTAGACCCGTACATCCGGAAGTTCGTCTGTTCTTTTCCACAAGAAAATTCTCACCATATTTAGTTTTTCATCCATCCGGCATATCCATTGGCATACCTTTTCCGTGAGGAGTGGCTTCAGCCTTTGTTCTGCCGACTTCACCTGAGCTTCAGACCCCATAATCTGTCCCTTATGACGCATGCAGGAATCTTAATGGGATAGTTTCAAAATACATGGTTTTATCATTTCTATCCTCAGTTATAAAGTTAGGATTCCCCAAGGAATCCCTTGTTTTTTCACACATTAGTGCTTATAACAAAACTTGTCGCGCTGCTCCGTTAGTTTAAGTGTAATATTTCACATTGTACATAAAACAAGACCATCATTTTTTGATGGTCTTGTTAACTAAAGTACTCCGTTAGTTGAAGAAGAACTCATTTTTCAAATCTCACTAACGTTTTTTCAGGCATTTCAATTTGGTCAATATCAAAGTTGTTAAGTTGCAAAGTTAATTCGCCCTCTCGCTTGTCTTCTTCTTCACCAACCCAACAAGTATAGTGTTCAAAGAAATCACCTTTCCGAAGATAGCTACCCATGATTTCACATAGTCTGATTAGCTTCTTTTTCGATTCGGCAGATGTACTTGTGTTCGCATATTCCGAAATCTCAATCCCCCAATCACTTGATACTTCATAGACATAAGGCGTAGTGAATTGATATTTCTTCACATTTTGACGTTCGTACTTACTCGAAAAACAGTTACCAATGAATATTAAATCATTTGAATCTTCGTCGCTAAGCGGTATTTCTATATTACATCCAATATAGCCTGCTAAACTCATATTCACAATCTCCTTTTAACCCTTACTGATTTTTACAATCTCATTAAACAATACTGCACCGTTAGTTGAATAAGAGCTGTCTGAACAGCTCAAAGATTTTCTACTAAATCAGTCCGTTAGTTGAACAACTTTAATTGTCTTAAAGCTTCATTAACTGCCCAACTTTGATGTTCGTGGAATAAATTTACTATCGCTTGGATTGGTTCAATCCATTTAAGGAAATTGTCTTCTTCTGTAGGTTCACTTATTTGCCTACCCGTGTCGCATAAATAAAAATACCCTTCGCTAAGGTAATATTTATATTCATTTGTAGAATAAAAGTATCTTCGGGCACACCCTACAAAATGACCTACCTCAATATCCATCCCCATTTCCTCAAGAGATTCTCTTTTTAAACACTCTTCGTGTGTCTCATTTTTTTCTATTCCCCCACCTGGAAGAAAATACTTACCATCACTTGTTTGAATAATTGCTATTTTATCTTTCTGACTATCGAACATTAAACAATATACAGCGGGTCTCAATATGTATTCCTTACCATCCTCTTTTTCACCGAAAGTGATAATACCCATAATTACACCACATCTTCCTTTTATTAACTTTTATTAATTCTATCATTTCTACTTAAACTAAACTGCCTCGTTAGTTGAATTAGAACAGCGACGCTTATTAAACAATCGCGCCCGATTGCTTCAAACTTTTATTTATGAGATATATCATAAAAAACGGTGGTATAGTAATCAAAACCTGCCCAGAAATCTCCTTGTAAATTACCTAACATCCTTTGCAAATCACTTCTCGAAAAGTATTTTCCGTTTCTTATAAATCTAATACTTTCTTCTAAGTTAAGGAAATTATTTATGCTGTCAACCATGTATACTCTTTCTTCTCTGGAATAATCTCCTTCAGAAACAAGGTCTAACAGGGTATTTCTTGCCTGTTGTACATCGAAAAGCATTCTATCCAGTTTATCTTTATCAATTGATTTGGAGTCCGTGCCGATCAGCCATTCTTGTTCAAAAATCGGAAGAATAAATTGAGTTCGATTTACCGTAGGATTGTAATTATCACTTTCTAAATCCTTTTTTAGATCCTTCTCATAGGCAGCTTTAAACTCGCCAATCTCTTCTTCGTAGGTTTTGCCATTATGGGTTTCCGAACCAGGATGATATGTAAAGCTTTTATGGATGCTAAAAAGCGATAATGGATAATACCAAGATATGAAAGCTATAACAAGTACAATAAATACTCCTGAGCCTATCCCCCAGACCTTCCTTTTACGTTTTGTATTCATATAAATCCCCTTTATCTTCAGACTAATCCGCTTGTTTATTCAGATGGTTATATAACAATACGGCCCGATTGTTGAACACAAGTTAAACAATACTCTTCAACTAACCTACCCCTTTAGTTGAACAAGAATAAAGAGCCGTCTGAACAGCTCAATGATCTTCAAGTAAAGTACCCGTTAGTTGAATAAGAGTGTATATTACGCTATATTTTCATACTGCTTAACATATCAGTTGCATTGGTTACTTTACCAATAAGTCTTCAAGTTGTTTTTTCTCATTAATTTTACATAAACCTCCGTGATAACAAATCACTGTTTCAATATCGAGGTCCAAAAATTTTTCCAGAGAGTCTATTGCAGTTTTCATATCCAATGTTGTTTGTTGAATAGGTCCCCGTAAAACACCATCTACTACTACCATAGCATCACCTGCAACAAGAGTTTTGCTTTGCTTCAAATAAAGACTAATATGACCAGGAGCGTGACCTGGTGTAAAGATAACCTGAATACCACCACAATATGAAAGTTCTTGACCGTCTTCTAATGTCTTATGTACCTTTGATTTCGGAGGGTTCTTGTATAAGAATTGCATTTGTTCTGTTAAGGATGCCCATTCTTCTTTACTCATTCGATTCGGGTCCGTTTTAATAAGAGGTAACGTTCCTTCAATATATGGTTTGTCAAACACATGTGCATACACTTCAATGTCGTTATTGGATTGGTTTAGAATTTCAGGAAGAGAACCTATGTGGTCTAAATCCTGATGAGTTAGAATTACTGCTTTCAATTTATCAAGGGAGACTCCGACTTCACTCATGGCAAGTTGTATTTGCTCCAATTGTCCAGGCATACCAGTATCAATTAAAATAGCCAATTCATCATCCCATATCAGTGTTGGGTTTAATCCGAAACCCTGAACTTTTAATTCTAACATTGCTAATCCTTTATTTATTCTCATTTAATCTCCTCCTAATTTTAAATGTAAATTTTTCTAAGTATTACTTAGGAAAATTTACCACACAAGGAGAATACAATCAATACATAAATTTATTATTATACCATAATTGAAAATTTATGTCAATTTTATTTTCAGGAATTATATTTTAATTATTGAACTAACCTGCCTCGTTAGTTGAAGAAACTGACTAAAAAGGTTTAGTAATTGATGTAGGACATTATTTGAATAAATTTTTGATTTACAACACAACCTTAATGCTGTTAGAAAAAATTCTAAAACGAGACAGGGAGTGCAATTATGGGAATACTAAGCGGAAACCCGCAAAAAGAACCTTTACATTATGGTGAAGTGTTCACTATATGGACGAGTCTTGCTGCAAATAATGGATTAATTGCTGGGTATCAAACATTTTTTAATCACACTGGTGACAAAGATTTAGCAAAGATCATTGAAGAATGTATTCAAATGATGAAAGAGGCAAATAAGCAATTAGAAAAGCTATTAAAAGTGAGTGGCATTGCTCTTCCACCTGCTCCTCCTGAACGTCCAAATGCAAGAATAGAAGCCATCCCTGCTGGAGCAAAATTTAATGACCCAGAAATTAGCGCTGCACTTTCAATGGATACCGCTGCAGGCTTGGTTGCATGCAGTCAAGCTATGGGAACATGTACTAGAGAAGATGTAGCTTTGATGTATGGACAATTCCATTTGGCCAAAGCTCAAATTGGCGCAAAACTATTGCGACTTAATAAAGAAAAAGGTTGGCTTGTTCTTCCTCCATTACATCTAGACTATCCAGAAAGCTAATCTTAATTTTGGGGCACTCTAATTTAGATTGCCCTTTTTACTTTAATGAATTCTCCCCACTAATACCATTCAAAAATAATAATTTTTCACTTCTAATTTTTTATTGTTAATAGCTATCTTGGACATGCAGCTCCTGCTTCCCAAGAGGTAACAGTTGAAAACACAATTAATGTCTGAACAATAAAACAGGTCAAGTCCAATGACTTGTTATCGGTGCCACAAACGCTATATTAGGAGATTACCTAGCAGCTACAAGTTATGGTAATTTCATAACAAACCTTACATTATATCCAAAAAATAAACCTAAGCAAATCGCCCAGGTCTTAATCAATTCTTATGCATCAATTTCAAAATGAAACTTGCTATAAAAATTAATATAATAGAACCTATTAATGCCGGGAAAATATAGAAATCACTAATTGTTGGTCCCCATTAATTAAGCTCGCTACCCATCCAAGAAGACCGCCTATAATAAGAAACCAAAGTAGACTAAACATATTTAACCCTCCTTTTAAGCTTGATATTATAATTCCCAATTAGCTGAAAATAAAACATTTATTTAATAATGTATATCAAAATCATATATTTCAATCTTTTTGCTACATATAATGTTCCTTGTTTTATATCTATTAGTTCTAGAAATAAGTTTCCCCCAATTTATTGGAGCTACTTTTTCCTCTCTGTGAAAAAATGCCAACCTCGGGATATGGTACCCAATTTAAACTATTCACTCTGTTCATATTGTTCGCTAAATCTGTCTTTTGTGAACAATGAAATATTTTGAACTTAGCTTTCTTTCAGCTAAATTAGTGTGAACTGAAGATTAAGTCATTACAAAAGTCAGCACATTTGACATCAGAGGTGAGATTCATCTTAACCGGTGATTCACAGCAACAGCCATAAAATATTGAATCCAAGTGACCAAGAATTAAAAAACCAGGGCAATAGTGCACCTGGTTTTTAGAGATAGTTAAGTTGTTTAACTAATTCTCAATTAATAAAGAGAGTAATTATATTTCTTTGATATATTTTTACGTGCATAATACGTACCACTAGAACCACCTGAAATACTAAAACCAGCAGCCTCAAAACCAGCTGTATACGAACTTTCTATTAGAGTAGCAGCACCTGAAATTTGTACCGGTGTTGTAGGGAATTTTCCTGTTGTAGAAATGAAATCTGAATTTTGTTGTTCTAGATAAGCCATGCCACTACTGTCTCCCACCAAGTCTCTTTAATTCCATTAATTTGACGGAAAGAATTAGCGGAATATACTTTTAATCTTGCATTTAGATAAGCTTTACCATAACTAGTACCTGTTGATTGACTTACATTCACAAGAGAATAGTTTTGATCCTCAGCAGCAAAAGTACTAATACGGCTACCAATTAGAGGTTCTTCTTTAACAGCGATTTCTGTGATTAACTCATTTCTACATAAAAAATCACCCCAATTGTTAGGTTTAATATCTAACAATTGGGGTGTAAATCCTTCTTAAATTTTTCTACAATATATTATTTTATTTTATATTAACATCAAAAATATAACTTATTTTTCCTTCTTTCCATCTTGCGATAACTTCATAAATATAAGTTCCCCCATCCGATGGAAGAGTTATTTCATTATCTTTGAGTTCAATAGCATCACTTGTACCATCTGCATTCAATTGATTCACGATTATTGAAGAAGGATTTTGTTCAATTTCAATTTTTAATTTATTACCTTTTTTAACTTCTAATGTATCGAACCCACCTGCTAAGTCATTTATATCGGAATTACTAATTTTTTTAGCTTCAAAATCATCTTCTTTCCATTCGTAGTTACCTATCATCATTGTATAACTTTTATTATCTACAATAACTTTGCCCTGTGCTTGGTTATAAGTATTATTTAATGAAGATATCCCATTACAACCAGCTATAATATTAACAATTAACATTAAAAAAAATATTTTTTTCATTGCAATATTCTCCTTCTAATCTCTAAAATTATATGATTCCACTTAGATTTAACTATGGCCACGATCTTATATATTATATTATACCAAAAATATAAGTGTTTACAAAAAACAACTTTTATTTCCTTTTATTATGTTATAATAAAATCATTAACTACAGGAGGTAATTTATGAGAAAAATTCTATTATTAGGTATTTTGTTAACAGGTAGTTTTGTATTTTATGATAATGCACATGCCGCAGAACTAGGAGATACTTCTGATGTTCAGTCAGTAGAACAAAAAGAAGCAGAAACCATTTATTTTAATGAGGATCAAGATATTTTAGTTACTGATGATGTTATTATTAGAAAAATATCTGATTCACCACTTATTAATCTATCTGTTTTAGCTGCAAAAGATAATTATAATAATTCTGGTATAGCAACTTTCGGAGCAGGAAAATAGGATTTAATAGGTGATGAATTTGTGGGAAGTAAATCCAAAATCTATCCTTCTAATGGTGGAGATTACAGAGTAGTAGTGTCTCAATCATATTTCGGTCCTTATCTATACTCACTGAAAGAACACGATCCTTTATTTGATGCGACGGTAAAAAACTTTGATTTTTCTGGTGCAGGAGTTTATGAAATGATTTTTAGAGATATTTCAAATTGGTGCGATGGAGATGACGGCCTAGCTGAATTTTTCTTAGTCAAATTAACTATGACTAGCAATGATGAGTATGTTTCTTTTTGGGATTAATTTTAAAAAATAATATACAAAAAGTAAAATTACATATTTATAAATGTTACCGCTGTGCTTCCAATAAAAGAGGCACAGTTTTTTTGTTGTTAAGGAATCTATAAAATAGCGACCTGTAGATAACCTACTTTTGAACCTTATTCATTAGAAATCCACTCCTTATTTTACATATTATTCTAAAACAATAATTTTTTCACCTAACTTACCGAGCAAAGCAGTGTTGTATTATTACTCGCTTTCTTCTATCAGTTCCATGAATGCAGTTCTGTATAGGTCAAATCCAGTTAATAATTGATCGTTTAATATAGGGAAGGAGAAGAAGTGTGAAATCATCCCTAAAATTAAAGGCTCGAAAAAGAAATCTTTATTAGTTGTTTTATAAGGCAACAAAAAAAACCGGTAAAAGTTAGATTGGTGTCTAACTTTTACCGGGCAGTTCATTGTTAGTTTTGTATCTAACAATTGGGGTGCTTTTCAATTATGGGTTACGGTTTTTTTTCTGTTTATTCAGCACTTGTTTCATCTAAAGTACTTTTCAATTGTTTATCAACATACTCATTGATGAATTTTCTTTTAGAAGCATCAATCTCGTTTGCTTTTAGCAATCTTGCCATCAAACCATAGCTGTTATTCTTTTCCCATTCCACTGCAGCTTCATCTTCAAATTTCCTTTGTAACTGCATTACAGTTTCTAATCGTTGATTCTGCTCTCTCAAACTTTTCATCTCGTTTTGAAAAGATAAAGTCTCTTCTTTATTACGCTCATTTTTGTCTTGATCTTGCGTTCTAAGTGTATCTTCTAATTTCTTGTTTTGCTTTTTAAGATTTTCAATCTCTTCCTGAACTGGTTCTAGTGAATTTTTGTATTCGGTAAGAAGCTTTCCTTGGTATTCATCCAAAGCTTTAATTTGGTGTCCTTCTATGATATTTTCTAGTTCCGCAGCTAGGTTAACGGTATACTTTTCATCTTTTTCTGTAACGGTAAATGCGCCCGATTGTAATATCTTATTTAAAATATCTTTAATTACTTGAACTTCGTCGTGAATTGAGGGGCCACCTTTTGCAACTTCTGTCGTCGAAGAAGTTACCCTATTTTCTTTAATTAACAATCCACTTGAACCCAGTACTTGCTGTAAACCTTTGACTTTGTATTCATCTTTTAGAAGGATTAGCATTCTAACTTTTAATATGGATTTAAAACTTAATCTCATAGAAGTACTAAATGAAGGAGCTTCGTCTTCCCCCTGGAAGATATAATCCTGGAATGGTCTAATGTAGTATCGAACTTGTCCATCTGATATTCCAAACCAGTGTGCTAATTCTACTGTTGGATAAAACTTTTTTTCTATAATCGTTTCCAAATACTCATCATTTAATAGAGTATGTTCAGCTGGAGTGTTTTTTATAATATCAAACAAAGGATCATCTTTTAATATTTCTTTGATTGTTTCATCTGATACTTTAATATTCTCCATCTTCTCATCTCCTTTCTAACACGCAGAATCCCTGTCTATTATCTTCAATCTAATAAAAAAGGCAACAAAAATCAACCATAAACTGCAATATTTTTTAAAGAATAACGAAAAACTATAAGAAACTACGGCTTTATTCGGTAGTCTGCCAATTTTCTAATTAAATCCATAATGAATGTAAATAAATCGACCAAAACATTGATACATCAACACTTTAAGTCTCTAATATAAATCAGAATGTACCGTATTATACAGAAATCTAAATCTAATATTTTCTAAATAAATGTAATATACGATAAATTAACTCTAATATTTTCTAAAAAAATATAAATGACGCATATTTAAAGCTAATATTCCCTGAACTAATATAATCTATGGATAAATGAAAAACTACGGATATATATTCCTGTAGTTTTTTGTAACAAAGTATAAAAAAGCATTCTGCAATTGTGCAGAATGCTTTTTGGGTTATTAAAGAAGTTGAATTATCTAGAAACCATAATCATACCTATTGAATTGAGATACAACAGTTTGAGCGTTTTCATATCTTAATAATTACTTATCACCAAAAAGGGCAGCGAATGCTTTGTCACCTTCATTTTGACCATCTTTTTCATTGTCATTGTCTATTGGTTGATTAAATAAACGAGCAAACTCTTCATCACCATTTAAAGTGCTTTCTTTAGTCGCTGGATTGGTCGTAACAAAGTTACTAAAAATATCTTCAACTTTTTCAGTAGATAAGTTTTTCTTTGCTTTTATTACTCTATTATTTTCTTCTATCATAGCTCTAACTCGACTTGGTAAATCAAGTCCAGCAAATGCAGCGTAATAGTATACTTTAGAAGTTTCATTAAATGGATAGATATACTGACCTACAGGTTTTTCACTAACAATCGGTGCAATTTCAGATAATAGATCTTCTATAGATTTAGTGAATTCAATATTGAATATATTATGTGCCGAATTAGAATGGGCAAGGATACTTAATGCTAATCTTGAAGTCTTCGCTAAGTTATATCCATCGGATAGAACGCCATTTACAATTTGTTTCTGCAATGTATTTAGATGTTCTATTGGTTTTTTCACATCAATACTTTGTACTTTTGTTTCATATTTAACAAAGTGAAGTACACCAGGTGTAGTGATAAGCTTTTTGAATTCAGAACTATCGAAATGGAATTCCCCATAAGGTTGGTAGCTTGATGTAACTACATTCATGCCATGTAAAGTATCTGCAATATATGAGTTTGCAAATGACAGATACGATTGTACTGTTGCGTTACTATTCGTTGTTTCAAAATAATTAAATAGTTTTTGGTTATCTACAATTACGACAGAACCTAAACCTTGCATTGCTTTATTAATAACTTGAAGTCTTTCAAGGGCATTACTTAGTACAGTACTTCCTTCACTATCTCTAGGTAATGTCAGTATTAATCCGAATTTCTTTTGGAAATTATTTGTCATTAACACTTTAATTGCTTGGATAATAGAACCTGTTCCTGTCCCACCGCCAAGACCTGCAACAACCCAAATGAAGTCTCTATCTACAAAATGCAAGTTTACACTGTCAGCGACTTTATTAGCGTGTTCTACGAAAATTTCTTCACCACGGTTAATGTCTCGTGATGCGCCTTTACCATCACCAATTAGTAATTTAACTGTCGATTCATTCTCTACTTTTATTTTATCTAAATCCATTGAGTTAGTATTAACTAGTAATGCTTTGTATGGGAAAGAAGCATTTGTTTTAACGTCACCGCATACTGCAGCTATTGATGAACCACCCATACCTAAACCTAGAAATCCGAAATTAATACTTAGTTTTACATCCTTATGATGAGTAATGATATTTTGCTTTGTCATATGAACAGCTCCTTTTGTAATTTTAACTTAAGTGAGTTATTAACATTTTCCCGAATTCACTGACAGAATAAACTCTAATTCTTCCTAAAGCAGTTACTTCAACTAATCCGGCACCTTCTAATCTGGCTGTATGTATATCTAAGACATAACGAGAAGATATTATTTTAGCTGTGGGATCATTAGAAATTCCTTTTTCTATATACAAAGTATTTGTTAGTTCCCATAATTTCTCTTTTGAAGTAGGGTTTGTACTAGTAATTAATGCACTTAAAATCCATTTACTTTCATCTGATAAATTCTTCTTTAATATATCCATGACTTGATTAAGGTCCAGCAATTTTAACACCCCCAAGTCGTTAATTTATTTATTACGGTAATCATTACATTAATATACGGTAATCATTACCGTAATAATTGCCGTAATGAAGTGCTTGATTCAATAATATACTGTTTTATTATATAAATCAACTATAAAGAAATTGCTCACAAAATCATTGTTACCAACGGTTTATATATTACGGTAATAACTGCGGTAATCATTACGGTAATTAAAACACTAATCTTTAACACCTCTATTTTAGCTTGAAATTATGAGGATTCTAAACTAATTGAAATAATGAAATATCTATTTTTTTTACAATAGCATTCTTCATAATCGATTCAATACAGTTCTTCTATCAAATGCTCTAATCAAATGACTAACTGGTAAATTAATGTCTCTCTTTTCTAACATATTCTATTTTTCTCAATTGGACTTCTTTTTTTAATGTAGATAACTTTCCGTAGTTTTTGATTGTTTCTCAGTTATTTAAAAAATCGTTATAATTACAAGGTTTTCGAATATATATGTAGATTGCTATTGTTTGCCGTAGAAAGTATTGGGAAGCTTTCAGTTATATTCGGTTGCACTATAGTATCTAATTGATCCGTAGAATACCATTAATTAATGAATGAATTTGTAGTCCCGTATTTTTTGTACAATAGATAGGGAGTTCTCTTGAATAGAAAGATATGTGTATTTTTATTTATGTTGTTTACCTTTTTGACTTGGCTTTTCTTCGCAATATATTATTATTCTGAAGATGATTGGTAGACAGTTATTAAAGTGAAACAGAAATGATACCATCGAAGGAAGAGTATCGTTTATAAGAGTGTTCTGTTCATTGGTACAGTTATCTCTATCGTTATTGGATTTATTCTTTATAGAATTGTTAGAAAAAATAGGGCTTTGAAAAGAAAGAATTAGGAGTGGAAACGCGCTCATTTCTTCAACTAACGAAGCATGTAAGTTGAAGAAGATGAAACTAATTTACCGTTCATTCGTAATTTTATTAAGAACACCTGAGATTAAATCATTTGAAAGTAATAACATAAAGAGTTTCTTCGGTTGGGGTTTATTTACATATATCTAAAGGGGAGGTTTTCAAATGGAACATTCTACGAAAGTAACAGAATGCCCAAAATGTGGTGGAAAAGAATTGGGGAAAGGTAAGAATAATGGATATGGATCTATATTACCGGATAATAAGGTAACCTTTGCTGGGTCAGTTGTTGAATACATTATTTGTACTGAATGTGGATTTATAATCGAAAGCTATGTAAAAAAGCCAGAGAAATTTAAGGGGACACTTTAGATGTTATACAAGTAACGGGGGCGTTGATCCAAGAAGGATTAACGCTTTTTTTGTTGAAGTTATTGTTCTAACGGGTCTGGTTAGTTTAAGAAGGTAAAAGAAAATTGGGGTAAGAATTAAATAGTATAGAAGGGGTGAAAAAAAAGCGTTTTAGAGAAGGGGAATGGAATTTATAGATTATAGAAAAGTGATACTGAATAATATTATTATACGTAAAAATAGCTTTATTCTTTCAAACTTTTTGTGTAACAAACCCATTCTTTTACATCATTAAAATCTAATTATGAAGGAGACCAAAGTTATGGAAATTTCAAAGGGAGTAGAAATACTTCATCTTGATTATCATGGGAATATTATTCACCCAATGCTTTTGTGGGATCGAGAAATGGCTGTTTTAATAGACACAGGATTCCCGGGGCAAATTAAAGGTTTACGCGAGGGATGGAAAAGGTAGGAGTGTCGATAAACAAACTAAAAGTTGTGATTTTGACGCATCAAGATGTGGATCATATAGGTACTCTTCCTGAGATTTTGCAGGAGTGTGGCAATAAAGTTAAAGTTTATGCACAACTGGATAAGCCTTATATTCAGGGCGTGAAACCGCTTTTAAAAGACGGGCACCTTGAGAATCCCCCGAAAGGCAGAGTGGACGATACCTTGATTGACGGTCAGGAACTACCGTTTTGTGGCGGGATTCGCATCATCCATACTCCCGGTCATATCAGCCTTTATTTAAGGCAAAGTAAGACTCTCATTGCCGGGGATTCGATGTACAGTGTAAACGGAATAATTGGGGGAATTCATACCCCAACAGTACTGGATATAAAAGAAGCTCGACTCTCTTTGAAGAAATACCTAGACCTCGACATTGAATCTTTGGTCTGTTACCACGGAGGATTAAGTAAAGTAAATATTAATGATCAGATTCAAAAAGTAATTTCACATTAAATTTCTAGAACTATCTTCAGTTCTCGTTCGCTGTACTACTGGGATAGTACATTAGAAACATCGCACAGTTTATACGTAGGTTCATATGGTAGAGGTAATAAGATTTGAAAAAGTGAAAGCAGTAGCATGAGAACATGAAATTGAGGTTTATAACTAATCTACCTTTAATGAGTAAGCAAATAGTGAAGTTTATAAAGAAATAGCCAAAGATAATAAATTTATTTTTATCTGAAATGGAATCCAACACCTACCAGAACCTTAGTTAACTTGATTATTATTATTTTAAACAATAAGAAGCCGCTATATCTCTAGTAGATATGCTGCTCTTTTTGTTTGGTTGTTTTATATTATTATATATTGTTTTAATTGTTTTATATGTTTTAAGAGTCTGCAAAGCCTTGATATATAAGGGATTGCAGACTCTTAAAACTACTAATTCGACGTAAAAAGATATTTTTTCGCCGTTAAAGGCTATTTTTCCGACGTTAAATACTACTAATTCGACGTAAAAAGTTACTTTTCCGCTGTGAAAAGCTACTAATTCGCCTTCGCATTAATAGTTTTAGATAAATGCCGTGAACACTGATTTCTTAGTAACCAATATCTAAAAGTTACTTTTTCGCCGTGAATGAGCTAATTAAAAGCTACTTTTTCGCCATGAATGAGTTATTTTTAACACATTTTGTCTTTTTTGTCAAAAAAACATTGTATTTTTAATGATGATTTGCATTTATAAGTTACCAATTCGCCGTATTTAGGAGGTGAAAAGTAACTTTTAAGAATAGAAAAGCTACTTTTATTTTCATTTTGTAACTTTTAGGTATTATACGAGAGGTGAGTAGTATGAAACACGAAATAGTATTAGAATCATTGAGTCCAACTTTCCCAGTAGCACAAGCAAATGATCTTGTGATAGCCAAACATACTGAACCACTGACATTAAGAGAACAAAAGCTTATATTAACAGCCATAAGTTTAATTCGTAAGGATGATATAGATTTAAAAGAATATGAAATTCATGTTAAAGAATTTTCAAAGTTACTAGGTTTAGCAGATGCAAAGTATACGGAGATACATAATATAACTAAAGGATTAATGAAAAAGCTGATCGAGATACCTACTGTAGATAAACAGGGCAAAGAAGTTTGGGAAACCTATCATTGGGTTATAGAATCTAAATATTATCCAAAGGAAGGTAGATTGTTAATTAAGTTTTCACCTGGACTTAAACCATATCTTATTGGTTTAAAAGAAACATATACAACGTATAAACTCGAGTATATTTTGGGTTTGAAATCTACATATTCAATTCGTCTATATGAAATCTGTAAAAAATGGATATTCCATAAAAGAAAGATTAAAGTAGAGTTGAAATTGCTAAGGGATATGTTAGGTGCTACAAAGAAAAGCTACGATAAATACTCTAATTTTAAGAAGAAGTTAGACGAATCTATAGATGAAGTAAATAATTTAACTGATATCCATATTAGTTATGTTTGGTATGTCAACACTAAACTGGACAACTTTTATAAGGACTGCTGCTTGAATTCCACCGGTGTTAAATAGCCCAGTGTTCCATGAATTCGAATAT
>NZ_JBNNTI010000044.1:0-27962 GCF_050278625.1 Viridibacillus sp. NPDC096237
GTCGTTCCTTTATTAGTGGATTTGGACGGGTTACCACCTGACTTTATCCATTATAAAGGACTTTTTTTATGCACAAAACAAGATTATTGAACATTATGAGTATTTTTAAAATTAAAGTTATTTTAATGCAACGCTAGTGAATTTACCTATTTGTTTTAAGATAAATGGAGCATCTACATCTGTGAATTTTTTACCATCAAGTAAGCGAGCAGTTGAAGATAACAAAGTACGAATATCGTAAGTAGATGCAAACACTTCTGGAACGCCTCGATCAATATCTAATAATTGATAAACAGCTTCCATCGCTGTTCTTACTGAATATTCAGTAGTGAATACAGTATCTCTTTCTGTTTCACTAAAATTACCCATGAAGGCTAAGTTAACAGGTTGTCGGTTCAACGTATAGCTTAGCATCCAATTAGAATCTGTAGCAGTTACAATAGCACCAGTAACTACGTTGCCAGCATATGGATCTCTTTTACTTATCTTTTCAATATATGGAGCAACTTTAGCATCCAATGTAGTTAGTGTTGCTGAAACAAACCAACTTTCTTCTGGAAGATCTTCGCAGAATTTTTCTGGTCTACCAAACTCAGAGTCTTGAGAAGCGATGTTTTTCCAAAGTGACCAGCTTCCACTTAAATTAGTACTTATAGGGGCTGGCGTATTATTGTCGCCGTATGTTGTACTCTCCGTAATACTACCATTTGGTTAACCTGTACCAAACTAAAGTTCAGGAATTAATTAGATGATATTCATTTCTGTGGAATTAGCCACAAGGCTTTTGGTTAAAGTATGCAATCTTATTGTATGAATGGAAGGTTATTCTTTTTATCGTATTAAAAATAAATGACTTTATTATTTCTTCACAGTTAAATTATTACTATAGATAGGGGGATTTACAACCAGCAACGGTATGTGTAACTGCAACAAAACATGCTAATTTTGTTGTAAAACTTTTGAATAAAATTAAGACATAAAATTGATATAGCTTTAAGTTGTAAAAACGAATATACTTTATATTAGAAAAACTTTTTTTATTTGCACAAAAAATTACATATAGTATTGGAATAGGTGTGTTCGTTTAAAACGAATACTTAAAAGGGAAGTCGGTGAAAATCCGACATGGTCCCGCCGCTGTAAGGGTGAGTCTCATGCAAGAAAGTCACTGGATATTATCCGGGAAGACGCATGGAGGCAATGAACCTAAGTCAGAAGACCTGCCTGTTCTAAAAATGCTGATAAACCTACGGGAGATAGGGAGGTGTTAGAGTGCTAGGAGACAAATTTGTTCTGAAACTAAAAGCATTGCTGACCTTTTTTATCGGGTTAGGAATGCTTTTTTGTATGCCAATATTTTATGGTAATTAAATTTTATAGTTGAAGGTGAAAAAAATGTTATTCAAACGATCAAAATTATTAAGTCTTCTCTTTTTACTATTATTAATGTTCGTAACGGGTTGCAGTAATACTCCCAAAGGTTCAGAAAATACTTCACTAAAAGATAATGGGAAAGTTGTTACATTTTCTATGACTGGAGATATAGGCGATCTAAATCCACATACATATTTTCCAAATGAGTTTTTTTCACAAGCAATGGTATATGAGTCCCTTGTGTATTACGGGAAGGGTGGGGATATTCAGCCTTGGTTAGCAAAGAGCTGGGATATTTCAAAAGACGGTAAAGAGTATGTATTCCATCTGAGAAAAGGTGTAGAGTTTTCTGATGGCTCGAAATTTAATGCGGCAATTGTTAAGAAGAATTTCGATACGATTTTAAATAATCATAAACAACATGAATGGGTAGAGTTAATTAACCAAATTAAAGATACAGCAGTAGTGGATGAATATACTTTTAAGATTACTTTGAACAATTCTTATTATCCAACTCTACAAGAATTAACATACATAAGACCTTTGAGATTTGTTGGAGAAGCTGCTTTTCCTGACAGCCAAGATACATTTAAGGATGGTCTTAAATCTCAAATTGGTACAGGGCCATGGGTACTTAGCGAATATAAGAAAAATGAATATGCAGTATTCGAAAGAAATGAAAAGTACTGGGGTACTAAACCAAAAGTAGATAAGGTTGTTGTTAAAGTCATTACTGACGGGGAATCTAGGGTATTAGCGTTTGAGAAAAATGAACTTGATTTTATTTTTGGTAATGGGGTCATAAGTCAAGATTCATTCCAATTTTTAAAGGATTCTGGGAAATATGAAACTAAGTTGTCAGAGCCTACAGCTACAAGAACGCTACTTTTTAACACAAATAAAGAAGCAACTAAAGATCATAAAGTACGTTTAGCATTTAACTATGCATTTAATAAACAGGCTGTGATAGATAATATTTTTTATGGTATGGAAAAAAAAGCAGATACATTGTTCCCACCTGTATTGGATTACACAAAAATTGATATAGATTCATATCAGTATGACACAGCAAAAGCAGAGCAGTTATTAGATGAAGCAGGGTGGAAAAAAATAGAGGGTAAACCGTTTAGAGAAAAAGACGGAAAAGAACTGCAGCTAGAATTCCTTTTTAATAGTACAGATAATATCCAAAAGTCAATCGCACAATTTGTGCAAGGTGATTTTAGAAAACTAGGAATTGATATTAAGTTGAATAGTCAGGAAACAAATACTTTCTGGAAAACGGCATTCCAAGGTAATTACGACATATTATTTACCTCAACATGGGCCGTACCTTTTGATCCACATTCTTATTTAGCTTCAATTACAACAGATTCAGAAAATGGTGGTCCAGATTATACTGCTTTATTGGGGTTACCAGAGAAGAAAGAAATAGACGAGAAGATTAAGAAAGTGCTTTTAACTACAGGTGAAAAAGAAAGAAAAATGTTGTATACCGATATTTTATCAACTTTGCATGAGCAAGCCGTATACTTACCGATATCTTATCAATCTAATGTAGCGGTTTATCATAAAAATATTAAAGGATTAGATTTCTTGCCTCAAGAAGCAGAGGTACCTTTAACTACAATAGATGTTGAATGAAGCAAGGATTATTAATAACAACAACTTAAGGAGTACTACATGAGTTGGTTTATAGTTAAGCGTTTCGCAAGTCTAGTTCCAATATTATTAGGAATCTCAATTATTACTTTTATCTTACTGCACTTAATTCCTGGAGATCCAGCAGTAGCTTATTTAAGGTTATCGAATATTCCTCCTACTGATGAGGCTGTGGCTGCTCTTCGACTTGAGCTTGGATTAAATAAACCTTTATATATCCAGTATTTTGAATGGTTAGGAAATGTAATTCAATTGGATTTAGGGATGTCTTTTGTGTCTAAGAATACAGTTTGGAACGAGATGTTGTTACATTTAATTCCAACAATTCAACTAACATTAGCTGCGTTTTTCTTTATCGTAGTTATTAGCTTGCCAATAGGAATGCTATCGGCTCTCTACAAAGGAAAATGGATAGATCAATTTAGCAGAATAATAGCTTTTGTTAGTGTTTCTATGCCTACATTTTGGTTTGGTTTCCTATTAATCTATTTTTTATCAGTAAAGTTAGATTTATTACCTGTTTTGGGGAGGGGGACACTAGCACATTTAGTGCTTCCTTCCTTAACGCTTGCTTTTGGCTATATTGGTACAAATATACGATTACTTCGAGCAAGTATGCTTGAAAATATAAATGAGCCATTTGTTGTATATGCAAGAGCGAGAGGTTTGAGTCAATGGAAAATCATTAGTAGACATGTATTAAAAAAGTCCATCCTTCCTATAGTAACTGGGCTTGGTATGAGTTTTGGCAATATGCTAGGTGGAGCAGTTATTGTTGAAACCATTTTCGCTTGGCCAGGCATGGGACAATTATTTGTCTCGTCCATTTTAAATCAAGATTATCCAATGATTCAGGGTTGTGTATTATTTATGAGTGTAATCTTTGTGGTCTGCAATCTTTTAGTGGACCTTACATATTCCTTACTAGACCCCCGCATTCGGTTGGAGGGAGAGGAATGAGACCGATTGTAAAGTTGAATCGAAAACTGATAAATCATAAGCTCATGACAATTAGCAGTATCATTATTTTACTTATGATTGGGGTGGCCCTCTTTGCTCCTTTTTTGGCTCCAAATGATCCGAACTTTGTTGATATCGCTCAGAAACTACAAGGCCCTTCCTCTCAATTTCCATTAGGGACTGACCATTTAGGGAGATGTATATTATCGAGATTAATCTTTGGAACACAGACTTCGCTCGGAACAGCCATCCTTGTAATGGGATTTATGATGATGATTAGTGTTCCACTTGGCATTTTTGCAGGCTATGTTGGTGGTAAGGTGGATTATCTCTTTATGAGAATCTGTGACATCCTCATGGCATTTCCAAGCTTTCTTCTGTCATTAGCATTGGTTGGCATATTGGGGCCAGGTATTTTTAATCTAATTTTAGCAATGGTGCTTGTTCAATGGGTTTATTATGCTCGTGTCATTCGAGGAATGGTGCTCAGTGTTAAGGAACAAAACTTTATATTAGCAGCCAAAATATGCGGCACTCCAAAGTTTATCATAATTATGAAACACATTTTCCCTGCCATTATCTCTCAAGTTGTTGTATTAGTCTTTATGGACATCGGAGGAGTTATTTTAGCTATTTCTAGTCTTTCATTTTTAGGTCTTGGAGTTCAACCACCAGAGGCAGAGTGGGGAATGATGATTAATGATAGTAAGCCATTTTTTAGAAATTACCCTTCATTGATGTTGTACCCGGGGATGATGGTTTTCATTGTTGTCATAGCCTTTAACGTATTCGGCGAGGCATTGAAGGATGTGTTAGACCTAAAAAAGGGCTAGAGGGGGAGGGCATGGAATGAGACAACAACCGATACTAGCTGTAAACAAATTAACTATATCCGTATCAACACCTCATAAAGTGGTTCAACCAGTACGTGATGTCAATTTTACGCTTGAGTCAGGGAAAGTGTTAGGCCTTGTTGGCGAGAGTGGATCAGGGAAAACGTTGACTTGCCTGTCTTTGTTAAATCTTTTACCTGACAATGTAAAAGTAAAGCATGGAAGCATTAACTATAGAAATAAAGACCTTTTAAACTGTTCAACAGAAGAAGTAAGGAAAGTCCGGGGCTATGAGATTGCTATGATTATGCAAAATCCTATGATAGCCTTTAACCCTGTAAGAACAATTGAAAGTCATTTTATTGAAACAATTAGAACTCACTTTCCTATGACTAAGCGACAAGCGCGAAAAATGGCTGTGGAGTATTTAGAGAAAACCGACTTTACTAATCCAAAAACTGTATTAAAGCAATATCCATTTCAGCTAAGTGGTGGGATGTTGCAACGAGTTATGATTGCGATTACTATGTCCCTAACCCCCTCTATTTTAATTGCTGATGAACCAACAACTGCACTTGATGCAACAAATCAACTTCAGGTTTTAAAACAGTTGGATAGATTAAGGAAGGAATATAATACAGGCATTTTATTGGTATCACACGACTTTGGGGTGATTGCGCAACTAGCTGACGAAGTAGCTGTGATGTATGGTGGCTATATTGTGGAAAAGGCTCCAGTGATGAAGTTATTCAATCAACCTATGCACCCATATACCCGTGTCTTATTAGAATCAAGGCCTGGATTAACAAGAAGAAAGATACAAAGTGTTAGTACTTTAAGTCCTAATTCAATTAATAGTGAAAGTATATGTCCATTTGTAAATCGATGCAAGGACGCAGACCATACATGTACAAGTTATAATCTTGAGTTTAAAAAGTTTGAAAAAGATCATCTAGTACGTTGCGTAAAGGTACTAGAAAGCATAGGTGACTGAAAAGTGAGCTTACTTGAATTGAACAATATAAAGAAAACATATTTACTAGGGAACTCTGTTTTTGGGAAGCGTAATTCTGTTGAAGCCATTAAGGATATCTCACTAACTTTAGAACAGGGAGTATGCTTAGGTATTGTTGGAGAAAGTGGATCAGGTAAAAGTACCCTTGGTAAAATTATTCTGGGCCTGGAAAAACCAGATCAAGGTGAGGTTTTATTTCAGGGAAAGCATCTTCATAGTTTAAAAGCAAAAGAATTAAGAGAGTTAAGGCGTAATCTCCAAGTTGTTTTTCAAGATTGTTATAGCTCGGTTAATCCAAGACTTACAATCGGTGAAATTATTGCGGAGCCTTTAAGAAATTATGAAAGACTCACATCTTCTGAAGAGCAAAAGCAAGTACAGGGGCTTTTGGAGGTAGTCGGGTTAAGGCGGGAAGATATTCATAAGTATCCTTCTCAGTTTAGTGGAGGGCAGCTACAAAGGATCAATATTGCAAGAGCGATTGCTTTAAAGCCAAAACTAATAATTCTTGATGAGGCCATAAGTGCTTTAGATGCTCTAGTCCAAATACAAATTTTAAATCTGTTGGCACAATTAAAAGAGGATTTTCAACTTTCATATCTCTTTATTTCTCATGATATACAGGCAGTTAATTACATAGCAGATCAAATAGCTGTAATGTATCAAGGTGAAGTTGTAGAATGGCAAGATGATATGGAAAAGCTAGAACAATTAGAACATCCTGTTTCTAAAAAGTTGATATCTTCTGTACTACCTTCTTATCCTGTGTATTTTTGATATGGGGAAAAATAATCTCCAATTATTAAACAGTTATTCTACGAAGTTAAAAGAAGATGATAATTAAAATCAAGACTAAGCCAATTTGCTTTAGTCTGTAATATTTGCTTTAAAGTCTGGAAGTTACTAGAACAATCAAATAAAACGTAGTTAGATAGAGCTGAATCAAGCCTCTCTAACTACGTTTTTTGTTGCATAAACTACTAAAATGAACAGTACTCAAAGTAAGGTTTGTTACTCTGTATTAAACAAGACTATGGCATTATAGTTTACTCTTGTTTTTTTAAGTCAGGTTTTACATTCATAAAAAGAGTGAAACCGTCATTTACTTGTACTTGCTTTCGTAACTCGTTGAACTTATCCGTTAACTCTTGCCCTGTATAGCCTGCTTTGGTCAGTTGCTCCATAATTAATGTTTTATACTTTTCAAAAACTGGATCAATTATGGGTGTAATAATCAGTGCACCATTCACTTTGGAAATTTGAACTTCATCGATTAATGAAAAATCTTCATAAAACTCTTCCGGAATTTTAATCTCACGCTCTGCAGAAATTTTTACTTTTTTTGACTGGGCTTCATATCCCAACTCATTCACCCCCGTATTATGATATTCTAAGAATAGGGTGAAATAGAATATTCTTGATAAATTTAATGGGAGGTTAATTATGAGACTTTTTCATGTAAGCGAAGAAAGAAATATTGGTTTTTTTGAGCCTAGATTACCTTCCCGTCAGGATTTAGATCAGACAAAAGGACTTGTTTGGGCGATCAATGAAAAATGCTTACCAAATTTCTTGACGCCAAGAAATTGTCCTCGCGTTTGTTTTCATATAAATGCAGAGACAACAAAAGAAGATAAAACTCGATATTTTTCATCTAGCACATGTCATCATGTGGTAGTAGTTGAAAACAAATGGCTACAAAGAATGCAAGATACAAAGCTATATTTATATGAATTTGATTCAAAGGAATTTAACTTACTTGATGAAAATGCAGGGTATTATGTTAGCGATAAGAAACAAGTTCCTATTGGCTGTTCTGAAATAACTGATTTGTTTGAAGCACTTTCCAATCGAAATGTAGAACTAAAAACGGCAGAAAGTCTGTGGGAACTTCATGATGAAATTCTACATTCGACATTAAGTTTCTCAATGTGCAGGATGAAATTTGCTACCCCTAGAGGTTACTAACAATTGTTGAATGGAGGATGAAAAACTATGAAACAAATAATTGCACTTGGTGGCGGCGGATTTTCAATGGAGCCTGAAAATCCATTATTAGATTCTTATATTCTTAGTCAGTCGAAAGAGGATAATCCGAAAATTTGCTTTATACCTACAGCAAGTGGCGATGCTGACAATTACATAGCAAGGTTTTATGATTTTTTTAAGACTCAAAATTGCAAACCAACGCATTTATCTTTGTTTAATCCACCAACTAGATATTTAGAAGACTTCATATTAAAGCAAGATATTATTTACGTAGGTGGAGGAAATACAAAAAACTTATTGGTTTTATGGAGAGAATGGGGTCTAGATAAAATCTTAAAAAAAGCATGGGAAAAGGGTATTGTTCTTGCTGGTATTAGTGCAGGGGCTATTTGCTGGTTTGAAGAAGGCGTTACAGATTCGTATGGAGATGACCTTGAACCAATTCAATGTTTAGGATTTTTAAGTGGAAGTCATTGCCCACATTATGATGGAGAAAAAGATAGAAGACCATCTTACCATCATTTAATTAAATCACAACTCATCAAAGCAGGCATAGCAGCTGATGACGGTGTGGCGATACATTACATTGATGACGAGATTGCTAAGATTGTTAGCTCAAGACCAAAAGCAAAGGCGTTTCAGGTGTTTCTTGAAAATAAAGTTGTAGAGAAACAACTACCAACTGAATTTCTAGGCTAACTTTAATGAGTTATATAAATACACTAACTTAGGAGGCAATTATGAAGACCATTATAGTTAATTGGAACGGTCATAGAGTAAAACTTACATGGATACCAAATTTTCAATTAGAAGGATTGAGCGTTGTAACAAGTGTTCATGCAATTTGTATTCAAGATGATAAAGTGCTTCTTTCAAAGATTAAAGATAGAGGATTTAACATCCAGGTGGTCATGTTGAAATTGGTGAATCTGCTGAAGAAGCGATGCATCGTGAAGTGTATGAAGAAGCTTATGTTAAAGGTGATATTACATATCTAGGCTCAATTGAAGTCAATCATGAGGAAAACCAATCATTTGTCCCAGGTGGTAAATATCCAATGATAGGCTATCAATCTTTTTACAGAATGGATGTGAAGGAATGCTATCCATTTTTACGTGAAAACGAAGGAACTGCACGTATTTGGGTAGAACCAACTGAAGTTCCTTTTATCATAGAAGATCATGAATTAGCAACGATTAT
This sequence comes from Viridibacillus sp. NPDC096237, assembly GCF_050278625.1. Classification (NCBI taxonomy): domain Bacteria; kingdom Bacillati; phylum Bacillota; class Bacilli; order Caryophanales; family Caryophanaceae; genus Viridibacillus; species Viridibacillus sp. NPDC096237. The sequence continues at coordinate 9,034 of NZ_JBNNTI010000044.1, forward strand.
TTTGGATGATGCGTTGCAGCTTGAGAGTTCTTTATAGCGGTTTTAGTAATTATTTAGTGATAAATAATTTTCTATGGAGATGAGTGTAATGCAACCAAAACAACGAATTTGAAGCACTATGAAGAATCTATCCATTATATAGAGAGATTAAATGGAATATCTGATGAATCTTGGCTTACACCTATAGCAGAAAGTAAATGGTCTATCTGTGAAATTGTAGGACATTTAGTGCCATGGGACAATTTTGTATTGGAAAAAAGATTACCTTACTTGAAAAATCAATGTTCGAGAAATGAATAGTAATGAAGCGTTAGAGAGTCGAAATATGTCTAAAGAGTTAGGTATTCAAAAATTTACAGAGACAAGATTAATATTAGTAAATGAAATATCAAAGATGCCAGTTAGTGAATTTAATAAAGAATTATATATAGGTGCAAGTGTGTTGACTGTTACTGAATATTTTAAAGGACTTATAGAACATGACTTACACCACTTTCAACAAATTGATAATTCATTGAAAAAATTTAATAAGAAGCAAATTTGAAAGTCATGTATCTTGTCATTAAGGAGGAATAATTTGAACTCTGTTGTTACTGCAAATTTAGAAAATGTAGAGGCAATAATAAAGCTCGACTGCGATATTCTAGGAAATACGAGTAGAACAAAATATATCGAAAAGGCAGTAGCAGAAAAACGTTGCTTAATACTGAAAGAGGAAGAGACCGTTCAGGGCTTCTTACTATTTGATATAAACTTTTTTGAATGTAGTTTTATATCATTAATCATTGTTTCAAAGGCAGCAAGAAGAAAGGGTTATGCAACAGCTTTGATTACCTATTTTGAAAGCATTTCACCAACAAAAAAAATATTTTCCTCTACAAACCAATCGAATACCAATATGCAGAAGGTGTTTACATCTACGGGATATGTACAAAGTGGCTTTGTTGAAAATTTAGATGATGGGGATCCAGAGATTATATATTTTAAGTTAACTTAGGCGACTATATAAAATAGCAAAGAATGGTTTAAAACAAGGTGGAGAGGGATAAGATGACAATTTATATCGCATTTTTACGAGGTATTAACGTAGGTGGTCATAATAAGATTAAAATGGCGGAACTGAAGCAAATGTTTGAGGCAATGGGATTCACACGTGTAGAAACGTATATACAAAGTGGAAATGTCCTATTCGAGTCAAGTGAGAAAGAACAATTTATACGAAAGTATATTGAGCATAGGATTGAGGCAGTTTTTGGGTATGCAATCAATGTTGTTTTAAGAACGTCCACAGATTTAGAACAGATTACTAAAAAGAGTCGTTTTTCGAAAGAAGCAATTTCAAATGCAGAAGTATCGTCAAAGGGAGAAAGCCAATACGTTGCTCTATTGCTAGAAAATCCTTCAACAGAAGCGATTGAACGGCTGAGTTCATTTAGAATCGAAAACGAAGACTTTCTAATTGAAGGTCGTGAAATTTATCTTTTATTCAGTAATAGCATTCGGAATTCCAAGTTGGCGAACAATCTGCAAAAGCTGAATGTTCCAGCAACAGTACGTAACTGGAAAACAATGAACAAGCTCACTACAATGTCCCGGAAAAAGGAGCTTGATTCATTGGAATAATTAATAAATGAGAGTGTATTTATTTTCAATTCTTTTAACATGGATAAAGGGGTTGTCCCAAAAAGGGTATTGTAGCCTGGAATGTACAAAATACAAATGCCGAAACGTTGATTTAACAGCGTTTCAGCATTTTCAAATTCAAGTGATTTTGTTGTAAAAGTGATTTATTAGATAGCCCCTTAAAAATTATTTACTTCAAAAGCAGATTAATAAAGAAATTCAATACCACCGCTTAATTCTTTCACTTTAAAGCCATTTTCTAAAAGAATAATCGCCGCTTTTGCAGCTGTATTACACCATACATCCCAGCAGTATAAAACGATTACTTTTTCTTAATGGGATACTCCATTTTCTTTTCACTTTGTATTTTTAAAATCTCCACGTAACAATGTAATTACAAGTACACATATGATTATGCTAGATAAAATAAATAAGTAGGGAATTGGAAGCCATTCAGCCCACAGTCCAGCTATAAACAAGCCTAGAGGTAGTACGAGTTTCATAAACATAGAAGATGTACCAGCAACCCGCCCCAATAAATGATTTGGTGTTGATTCTTGTCTGATTGCTAAATAAATAATGTTTATGATAACGGAAGTAAACGTTCGGAAAGCTAATAATATTCCTAATTGCCACCAAGAATTTGCGAAGAAAAATAATAATAGCGCAACCGCATCAACAGCTAACATAGTAACGAAAATTTGACCTCGTCTCCACTTGTTCCGTAAAGGCTGTATCGCTTTAGCCCCAATAATTCCTCCTATTGCAGAAATAGAATACATCCAGCCAACTTCACTTGTAGATGCACCAAGCTCATCAACTACATAAAACACTAGAACACCAATGACTAAACTTGTCGCAAAGTTGATAAATAAAATAGTCAGTGTAGGTGACAATAATTGTTTATTACCAAATAATTCCACTATACCTTCTTTCATATCCTCAATTAGTGACTGTGATTTATTACGCTTTGGTGTTGAAACGGGATCAATAAAGAAATATGAAATCCAAATAATGACTAAGCAAATTGTATAAATTAAAAATAGCCATTCATAAGCAAACCAAACAAGCAAAAAGCCTGCAATAGAGGGTCCTATAATGGAGACTATTGTACCGATTAAAGAAAATTTCGCTTCAATTTCAGTCATCCATTTTTTATCGAATAGCTGAGGGATTATAGAGTGTTTAGCATTACCAAATGTATAACCAACAGTTGACAATAAAAATCCTAATAAATACAAATGCCATAATTGAACTATATCTAAAAGAATTATGATCACTAGAATAGAAGATAAAATCGCTTGTATTAAACTGGTATATTGCAACATCCATCTTCGATTAACCCTATCAACTATAGCCCCTGCAAGCATACCCAGAAGAACGTTTGGTAAGAAATCTACCATTCGCATTGTACTCATTGCAAGGGCCGATTTTGACAAATCATAAATGAATAATGGCAGTATAAAGGTATAGATTTGACCGCCTAATGTAGAAATGAGTGTACTAAAATACAATAATGAAAAATTCTTATTCTTCAATAAATATAATTGGTTCATATTATCATCACCCTTACTTATTATGTTAAATAAGTATAAAATGTAAAAAGAGGAACAAAAAGTGTTTTCTTTTTGTGATATTGTTCCTCTTTTAAGAGGTGAATTGATGATTGATTATATGTTGAAATTAGCAGAGAATTATCCAACGAATGAATGGCAGAAAACAAGCGTAGTAGAGATTGCTGAACTGTTTAATTGTTCCCCCCGCTATGTGAAAACTATAATAAAAAACCTAGTACAAGCAGATTTGATTGAATGGCAATCATTCAAAGGAAGAGGAAAATTACCTCTGATTTTTGTGAAGCTGGATAGTAAGCAAGTGATAAAAAGGAAGTTTGATGACTATTGGGAAATAGGAAATTATTCGAAAGCGTATGCATTATTAAAGGAGTATGAACTTCTAGGTGATCAAGAAGTTATGAAATGGATTCAGAAACATTTCGGCATGGTTCATGTTGATAATAAAGAAAAAAGCTTAGATGTATTTCGATACCCTTATCCTGATACTCAACTCATTTTAGATCCACTTCACACATTATCCCGGCATGATGTTCACTTTTGTGAGCAATTATTTGAGCCTTTGTTCCTCTTTGATTCTGACAATCAAAAAGTGGTACCTAATATTGCAATTGGGTATGAAACAAATGATGGACAAAATTGGCATATTTTTTTGCGTAAAGATATTCATTTTCACGATGATTCAATACTTACAAGTAAGGATATTGTCGCTACATTTAACCGTGCTGCTAAGCAATTATCCGAACGAGTAAAACTGCAATCTACATCGTCTATAAATAATTTTTGTGTATATGTAAAACTAGAAGAAAGTAATTACTTATTTCTACGATATTTATGTAGTATGAAGTTGGCGATAGTATCACATAAGTGGATAGAAAAAGGAGAAAGTGGAACACCGGTTGGATGCGGTCCTTTCCAATTGCTTGCTCATACCGAAGACTATATGAAGCTTACAGTTTTCCCGAAATATTTTGGACTTAGACCTTGGTTAGATCAAGTAGAAATTATTCATACACCAAATGAAGTGTCATTTGGCATATCTAGAGAACCATCTGATTCTTTGAAAAGTAGCTATAAAATTGAACAGTCTGAGCTTGGTGCAGATTTTATTTTATTAAATGCTACAAAAAATAGCATTTTGTCAAACAGTGAGCTAAGAGAATGGCTCTATGAAAAAATTCATCCGGAATCATTTTGCCTTTATGAAATAGGAGAAACCGTTGCTTATAGCTTCTTACAAGAGAACAAGATCAATGAAATAACGAATAGGCAAGTTGATAAATTAGAAATAGATTGGCCAGTAATCAGAATTGGAGTGCAACAAATTCGCTCTAATGCAAATCATTTACGAGAAGCTGAGATTTTGGAGCAGCAATTAAATATGCTTGGTATTCCATGTTCACTTGAATTGGCCGATATCTTTATAAAAGCTGAAGAGGTAGCAGAGAAGTATGATTGCTTCGTTGGCGGTGTTGCCCTAAATAAGGATAAGTTAATCTCTCTTATGACCTTATTGCAATCAAACCAGTTTTGCTTTTTGGCGTTTTTAAATGTAAAAGCACAGATACAAGTTCAAAAAATATTGAAAGACATTAAGGCACAGTCAAATGAAGCATCTCAGCTAGATTTATATTTACAAATAGAAGCGATACTAAAAAGGGAAAATGTGCTGAAGTTTTTGACTCATCGTAAGCATTGGCTATATGTTTCTAACGATAGTCCATTTACAAATATCCATATGGATGCTCAAGGCAAACTAGATTATCGACGTATTTATAAGAAAAGGACATTGAGTAGTGTAATAGAAGGTGACTAGGAGGGGGTTTAAATGAAAAGAGTAGACGTTGTATATGCAGTAATTTGTAAAAAAGATACAAATGAAATATTGATGGTAAAATGAAAATATGATGTGGACTCTCCCAGGTGGTGCAGTGGAACAGAACGAAACATTGAACAGGCACTATTCGTGAAGTAAATGAAGAAACGAATTTAAGGATTGAAATAGGCACACTCATCGATTTACGAGAAAAGTTTTTCAAAGAACGAAATCATCATGCACTATTATTTACTTTTAAAGTTAAATCATATAGTGGGGAAGTAGCAATTAATTTTCCAGATGAAATTCAGCAGATTAAATGGATGTCATTTGAAGAAGCAGACCAACATATGACTTATTATCTAAACGGCATAGCATCCACTTTAGATTTTGATGGGCTAAATATAAAGCATGAATTAGAAAAATAATAAAATGAGGTAATGTAATGATAAAAAAGATTGATATTACTAATCTGAAAAATGCGTTTGAAGTTTTGAACATTCAAATCCCTTCGTACAAGGTAGAGGCAGAAATTATTGACTACTATGATATACCACCATTAAAAGATACTGTTGAAAAATTACAGCAATGTGGGGAAGCTTTCTTCGGTTATTATATCAGTGGAGAGCTATCTGGTGTTATTTCTATAAAAATAGAAAATGATGTAATGGATATTCATCGATTAATAGTACACCCAAAATATTTTAGAAAAGGCATTGCCAAGATGTTATTGGATTTCATCGAAAGCAATATAGAAGGTATCAAAACAATAATCGTGTCAACGGGTTCTAAAAATTTCCCAGCCGTAAATTTCTATGAAAAAAATGGATTCTCTAGAATTGAAGAAATAAAGGTAAATGAACGTTTATCACTGACTAACTTTAAAAAGCAATTTTGAAGAACAGACACTTGGAGATGTATTAAATTGTATATCTTAAGAAACAACGATTAGTGATATTGTTCGAGGAAATAGCACATCATCATTTATTTTCTATTGCAGAAGCTTTAGAGATTCAAGAAATTCAGGATATTATGGAGTTTGTAGAAAATTAACAAAAAACATGAAAATGTCTAGAAACACTGACATTAACAAAAAAGATCGATTCCTTAAAGGATTCGATCTTTTTTGTTAATGTAGGAGTGGGATTTCTTTTTACTGTACAAGGGGACCGCCCCATCGTCATCAACCTAAGAAATCAAATCACCCCCAAAACGATAAAATATATTTCTTTGTTCCAAAAGGCCTAAAAATTTCGTTCGGGGGTGCAAGAAAATCTTTACTTGATGGGCATGGGATGAACTCTCAAAAATGATGGTATTGGCATAAAAATGTTAAGAAGTAAAAAAGGACCGGGCATGAAAGTAGCTTAAAAACTATCTAATTTGAGTAAGTGAAAAAAATTTATCAATATACAAAAATCAAAATTTTATGATATAATTTTAAAAGGAAGGAGTTGGTTTTTTTGGGAATTATAAAAAATAATAAAGGAATAAAATTCCTAGCATGTTTATTCGTTAGTTTATGCACTATTAATTATTCATTTATTTCCTTCGCGGAAACACAAACAGGTAATTCAGTTGATGCAACAAAAAACCCTAAGGGCATTGATACTGGCATAGCAAATCTAAAGTATGATAATCAAGAGGTTTTAGCAGTAAATGGTGATAAAGTAGAAAGTTTTGTTCCGAAAGAAAGTATAAATTCAAATGGTAAATTTGTAGTAGTTGAACGTGAGAAAAAATCACTTACAACTTCACCAATCGATATTTCGATTATTGATTCTGTGGCTAATCGTACTTATCCAGGAGCAGTACAACTTGCAAATAAAGCTTTTGCAGATAATCAACCTAGTTTATTAGTGGCTAAGAGAAAACCTTTGAATATTAGTATAGACTTGCCTGGGATGAGAAAAGAAAATACAATAACTGTACAAAACCCGATATATGGTAATGTTTCTGGAGCTGTAGATGATTTAGTATCTACTTGGAATGAAAAGTATTCAAAAACACATACGTTACCGGCAAGAATGCAGTATACAGAATCTATGGTTTATAGTAAATCTCAAATAGCAAGTGTTCTTAATGTTAACGCTAAAGTTCTTGACAATTCACTGGGCATTGACTTTAATGCTGTTGCAAGTGGAGAGAAAAAAGTGATGGTTGCAGCATATAAGCAAATATTTTATACCGTAAGTGCAGAACTACCTAACAATCCATCAGATCTTTTTGATAATAGTGTTACTTTTGATGAGCTAACTCGTAAAGGGGTAAGTAATACTGCTCCGCCTGTTATGGTGTCAAATGTAGCTTATGGTAGAACAATTTATGTGAAATTAGAAACAACATCTAAGAGCAAAGATGTACAAGCTGCCTTTAAAGCCTTAATTAAGAATAACAGCGCCGAAACGAGTGGACAGTACAAAGATATTTTTGAAGACAGTACTTTTACCGCTGTAGTATTAGGTGGAGATTCAAAAGAGCATAACAAGGTTGTTACAAAAGATTTTAATGAAATACGAAATATCATTAAAGATAATGCAGAATTAAGTCTTAAAAATCCAGCATACCCAATTTCATATACAAGCACTTTCTTAAAAGATAACTCAACTGCTGCTGTTCATAACAATACAGATTATATTGAGACTAAAACTACAGAATATTCCAGTGCTAAAATGACGCTTGATCATTCTGGTGCATATGTTGCTCAATTTGATGTATCTTGGGATGAATTCTCATATGATCAAAATGGAAAAGAAGTGCTAACCCATAAAATTTGGGAAGGAAGCGGCAGAAACAAAACTGCTCATTTCTCTACAGTCATACCACTTCCACCGAATTCAAAAAATGTAAAAGTTATAGCGAGAGAATGTACAGGTCTTGCATGGGAATGGTGGAGAACAATTATTAATGAACAAAATGTCCCATTAACAAAAGAAATAAAAGTTTCAATTGGAGGAACAACATTATACCCAACTGCTAATATTAGTCATTAGGAAAAGTAAAGCGCCCTGTTTACAGGGCGCTTTTCCCAAATAGAACGAGGTATGGTGTGGCCAAAAATCTTTATTGCAGGTTTTACGGAAGTACCTAATGCTGCATAATAGATGACTTAAATGGATATTCATCGATTAATAGTACACCCAAAAAATTTTAGAAAAGGCATTGCCAAGGGATATTATTGGATTTCCTCGAAAGCAATATAGAAGGTATCAAAACAATAATCGTGTCAGCGGGTTCTAAAAATTTCCCAGCCCGTAAATTTCTATGAAAAAAAACAGATTCTCTAAAATTGGAGAAATAAAGGTAAATGAACGTTTATCATTGACTAACTTTAAAAAGAACTTTGAAGAACATTGCAGCGCTTAATTAAACGGTTAAAAAAGGAGGGGGAAAATTGATTATTGTACCTTCAAATGAAATTTTAGAGCAGTGGGTTGAAGATTATGTACCTAGAAAAGACTTGTTCTTTTTAGCAGAAGGTAATATTGAGAAACTCCAAGGACATTTGCGAAATGTACTTATAATGCCATCAACAGAATTTTTCAATCATACGTCATATACACAAATTGAATTAATGAATAGTTATGAATATTGGAATATAAAAAATGCATCACACGTAATTGTGGCACAGCCAGACTGGATTGTTGGGGTGGCTGAAGAAATTAGGACGTTCTTGTTACAGTGTCAAGTTAAAATAGAACGAGGTTTGGTGCTGCCAAAAACCTTTATTGCAGATTTAACGGAAGTGCCTGAGGATTACATAATAGATGACTTAGTTGTTTTACAAAGTAGTATGTGGGAAGGCATGTCTCAAAGCAATAAGAAAATGATAATTAAAAAAATGGTTGCTGAGTGGTGGGAGGATGGCGCATGCGAAGAAGTGCCAGAAGAACTACCGCCGCATTTAATGCCGTATGCTAATACATATGCGACAACTGCAGGTGCCAATTGTTTAGCGGCTGCATTATATGCAGTAAGTGATAAAGAAAGTGAATGGTTATTGCAAGAATGGATCCACCAGCAAGCCTTTTTAAATGGATTGCAGCAGCTTGGCTATGCGGTGTATGAGCAGGATGAAACGCTGATTGCAGGTGATGTAGTCGCATGGATCGATAACGATGAAGTAATCCAACATGCATCGTACTATGTTGGTAATAGACTATTTTTCAATAAACAAGGACAAACCATATTCAATGCCTGGAAAGTCAGGAAGGAAGCAGATTTGATGAAAGACTGGTCAAGTATGCAAATGAAGATCTATCGTAATCTTAATAAAAAAGTAAAAAAATTTAAAGTAGATGCTTAGCAGAGCAATCTGCTTCTTATTTTATTCTTGATTAATTATAACTTGAAGAGGGAGCGGTAATATATGAAAACAATTGGATTAATAGGTGGAATGAGCTGGGAATCGTCAGCAGAATATTATAAGTTCATCAATGAGGAAGTAAAACATCAATTAGGTGGTTTGCATTCAGCTAAATGTATATTATTTAGTGTGGATTTTGAGGAGATAGAGAAGTATCAGGTAATAGGAGATTGGGAAAGTGCAGGGCATGTTCTAGCAAATGCTGCAATTTCTTTAGAGAAAGCAGGAGCTGACTTTATTGTCATCTGTACGAATACAATGCATAAAGTCGTTAATTTAATAGAAGAAAATATTCAAATACCAATTTTACATATTGCAGATACAACGGCAAATCAAATAAAAGCACACGGTATTCAGAAAATTGGTTTACTTGGTACCAAATTTACGATGGAACAAGATTTTTATAAATCCCGTGTCGAAAAATACAATATTCAGGTCATTGTGCCAGAAGATGCAGAACGGTCTATGGTCCATCAAATTATTTATGATGAGTTGTGCTTAGGCATTTTGAAAGAATCATCAAAGGAAAAGTATTTAGATATCATCAATCGACTTGTTGCAGAAGGAGCTGAAGGAATTATTCTTGGCTGTACAGAAATTGGTCTACTCATCAAACAACAGGATACTAATATCCCTTTGTTTGATACTACTAAAATCCATGCTATTGAATCGGTCAAACAGGCATTACAATAAGCATTTAACATGATAGTATTCAATACTAGAAGAGTGTTTTAGCAAATGAAAGAAATGAAAATAAGGGGAAAATGAATTAGGATTGATTGAGCTCATTCCAACTGACTCTAATTGGTCGCGTTCATGATTTAGTTTTTCGTCATCATTTTCCATCACCTCAAGATTATTCTCACTTTCAATTTAAAAAGAATGAGTCAATAGAAAAATAGAAGGTTGGAGAAGCGTCCGCTCGACGCTCGCCCGCGGAAAGCGAGCGGTAAGCTTCGGAAAACCTAATCTATCCTATAAAAAAATAAAATGACTGTAGAAAACTCTGTTTTTTCGAGTTTGTCTACAGCCTGAACCCCTAATTTGTATATTTGGAGTTTTTCTATTTTTGTATAAAAATGTTTAAATAGGTATCACTTAGTTGTGATAAATATGATATGATTGCATTTCTCGGTAAAAGGGTCCTACCTTTTAATATGGTAGTGATAAGTCTCGAATACCTAGTATAACAAGGATTTAAAGTGAAAGGATGTTAAATATGCAATTACATCATAGACTAAAAGTGTTTAACTTTTTGTTTTTTGGAATGCTTGCGCTATTTGTTCCATTTTTACCGGTTTATCTAGGTGAAAGGGGTTTATCACCAAGTGAGATAGGGCTTGTCATAGGTACTGGTGGCTTTGTAACAATTTTTACGCAACCATTATGGGGTTTCATCAGTGATAAGACGAAAACAATTCGAAAAATATTATTACTTCTACTATTTTTAGCTAGTTTATTTGGTTATTTTTTGTTTAGCGAATGGGTTCGTGTTGTTAGTTGTTTTTGCGATGATTGTCTACTTCTTCTTAATGCCAATCGACCCGTTAATGGAAAGCTTGAATTTTACAGTTGCAGAAGTATCTAAAATAAGTTACGGTTCAATTCGTACATACGGAGCATTAGGTTATGCGGTATTAGCACTTGTTACCGGCTATATTATGTCATACTTTGGAAACAACAGCGTCGGTATTCTTTTTGTAATATTAGGTATTATTGGGTTCTTCATTATATGGAAAATGCCGGATGTTCCAACATCTTCAAAACCAGTGACAATTGCAGGTTTAAAGAGCTTTTTGAGTAATAAACAAACATTATCATTTTTATTATTAGTTTTTATCTGCTCAGTTCCTGCTCGTATGAATGAAACGTTTTTGGGTGTTCATATTTTGTCGTTAGGTGGAAGTACAAAACTTGTCGGGCAAGCGTTTTTCATTTCTGCTGCAAGCAAAATCATCATCTTTGCTCTTAGCTTTTGGTGGTTACGTAGAGGAAAAGAATTGCTGATAATCACGATTGCAGCATTTTTCTTTTTTGTACGATTTTTCGTTTCAGCTTGGATTACAGATCCGCAAATATTAGCACTCGTTCAATTACTACAAATGATTACTTTTCCAATTTTCTATACTGCTGCGATTCAATATTTATACCGCATAGTACCCGTAGAATGGAGAGCGACAGGGCAAACGGTGTTAGCATTATTATTCTTCGGAATATCAAGTATTGTCGCTTCATATGCAGGTGGTTTCCTTTACAACTCACTTACAGGACAACATTACTATCTAGTGATCTCTGGCCTTTCTTTAATAGGCACAATTTATGGGTTAGTGTCCTTATTTGTAAATCGTAATACGGCAATCGTTGAATAGTGAAATGAAGATCTCCTTTTAATATTTGATGAAGGGAGGTTTTTTTGTCTTTGACCCGAACCTTTAAAAAACATTGCCGAAATAGTAAATATTGTGGTATGTTCATTATCTACGACTGATATTGTACATCAATCATACATAGAGGAAAAATTGGTAATTATAAAAGTTTAAAAAAGGTTCTATTATTATTGATATGAGTACAACAGATGCAGAAACTGCAATCGATTTGGAAAAAATGGTTGATGAATTTGGAATGTTATTTTTATGATTCTCGATTATTGGCGATTCTGCTAGTACTGATAACGGTATGCTTACTATTATGGTAGGTGGTACTATTCAAAAATACGAGAAAGACCGTTCGAGAATTGTTAGGCGAATATTTTTTACATAGGTGAAAATAGTGTCGGACAAATTGCGAAATTTGTCATAATGCGGAGAAAGATTGATTAGTGGAAGTTTTGATTGAGAATGAGTCGAATCTGGAAAATTCCCAGAAGTGTTTGTAATAGGTGCAGCTATCCGTGTATTAAAAATGTTCGGAAAAAAATTTGAACGACCCAAATGATAACGTTTTAATTAGTTGAAATCATACATAAAGAAATCTGGAATATACAAAACGGCTATATTTGAGGAATATTATCTTTTATTTGGTCTACTGTCTTTCAATATTATGAATCTGCTAAACAATAGGAAAAAGAAATCTAGAAGTAACAACCATGTACCAAATACTTGTAGTATTATCATCGAAATATCAGTAGTGGAGATTCATAGGTGATAAATGAGAAAAAGAGGTGGATAACTTGAAAAAATTATTAAGTTGGAAAATACAGTTAATCGTATTAGCACTTGTAGTTGTAGCCGAATTTATTGGGATAAAGAATTTTGACCTTGGTATTGGAGTAGTTGCACTTTTCCCTATGCTTTATGCATTAATAATCGGTGCCGTTATTAGTTTACCTAAATTAAAGTTGTTAAGTGAAAAAGATATGAATATAGCAGCAAATATTTTAGGTATTTCATTTATGTTATTTGTGGCTAAACTTGGAACTTTGATGGGCCCATCATTGCCTCAACTAATGGATGCGGGATTGTCATTAACACTACAAGAAGTCGGACATTTCTTTGGAACAATTGTTTTTGGTTTACCAATAGCATTATTGATCGGGATGAAACGTGAAGCAGTAGGCGCTACTTTCTCAATTGACCGTGAACCAAACCTTGCAATTATAGCTGAAAAATATGGTGCTGATTCTCCAGAAGGCCGTGGAGCATTAGGTGTTTATGTATGCGGAACATTATTTGGTGCAATTTATTTAACTATATTAGCTAGTGTTCTAGCTAATTCTGGATGGTTCCACCCAATTTCATTGGCAATGGGTGCAGGCGTAGGTTCAGGAAGTATGATGGCCGCAATGACTGGTGCGCTCGCTATTATATTCCCAGAATCAGCTAATGATATAGCATTATTTGCTGGTGCTGCGAACTTAATTACTACAATTGTGGGAACTTATGTATGTATCTTCTTCTCACTACCTGTTACAAATTATTTATATAGAAAATTGGAACCGATTTTGGGTAGAGGATCTAAAAATTCTGAAAACAAAGCTTAAGTTTTTTAGAAGTGGGGGATATAGACGTTCATGTTAGATAAAATATATACATTTATACTTATCGGTGCTATTGCAATTATCGGAAACTGGGTTGGTTACGATGTATCACCTATAGATGCTTTACCAGGGATGCTTATTATTGTTGCAATTACGGTATGTGGTTTTGCAATTGAAAAATTATTACCAGTAAAATTGCCAGTAGTTATTTGGGTTTCATTTATAGCATTATTAATTACTTCGCCAATTTTCCCTGGAAATGAACCAATTGTTAAAGCAACAAGTCAGATTAATTTTATGGCATTAGCAACACCAATTCTAGCTTATGCAGGTCTATCTTTCGGTAAGGATTTGAAAGAATTTAGAAAGCTTGGTTGGAGAATCGTTGTTATTTCCTTAGTTGTTTATACAGGAACATTCCTTTTAGCTACTTTAGTTGCAGAAATCGGCTTTAGAGTTACTGGAAAGTTTCATTAATAGAAAAGGACCTTTCAAAAATCGATTAGTCGATATTTTGAAAGGTCTTTTCTTATACTCAAAAACCTCGAAAGCGAAGAAGAGAATGCCTATGGTTGGTTGTGGGTAGTAATAAGGATATAGATTGTAAAAAAATAAAAGGTTTATTAATGACTATTGTAAGGTCTAGATTCATATATTGAACTTGGTAGAAAAAATGTATTTACGGGGGGAGTATCATTAGGAAAATTGCTTTAATGCTCATTATAGCTTTTTGTATTTTTCCAATATATATTTTAGCATCAGAAAATAAGGAAGGTACACCATCTAGTATTATCACTAATGATTTAAAACAACGGGTAGATGAATATTCTGCAAAATATATCGGTACGACAACGACTGGAGCGTCTGTAATTATAGTAAAGGACGGTAAAATAATTGTTAATAATTCCTATGGTTATGCTGATTTAGAGGAAAAGAAGTCAGTTACAAAAAATACGGTTTTTGAATGGGGCTCAGCTACTAAACTCCTTGTTTGGACTAGTGTAATGCAACTAGTAGAGCAAGGGAAACTGAATTTAGAAGAAGATATTCGAGAATATTTACCAGAAGGGTTCCTCACAAAACTACAATACAAAAAGCATATCACGATGTTAAATCTCATGCATCATGATGCCGGATGGGAAGAGAGCTACGCTGATATATTATCCACTTCACCTGCATCTATTAAACCTTTAGGTGAAACATTACAAAATTTCCAACCAGAACAGGTGAAAAAACCAGGTGAAGTTGTAGCATATTCCAATTATGGTGTTGCACTAGCTGGTTATATAGTGGAGAGGATTTCAAATCAACCGTTCTATGAATACGTAAACGATAATATATTTTCTGTTCTCAATATGAAGGATACGGCAATTCATCCGTTACAAGCGGATAACAAAGAAGTTGCAAAACAAAGGAAGCTTGTTCACGGTTACGAAGGAAATAACAAGGGGAAATTCAATCGTTCAAAAAATGAACGTATCTATATTGGTTTGTACCCTGCTGGAAGTGCCATTGGTACAGCTGAAGATGCAGCAAGATTTATTAGTGCATTGATGCCAGTGACAGGTGATAAAAGCCCTCTATTCCAAAGTAATCAAACATTAGATGAAATGCTTACTAGTAGTAAATTTTATAATAATGGCTTACCAAGAAATTCGCACGGGTTTTGGCAAGGAATGTATGCTGTAGATGTATTGGAACATGCAGGGAATACGGATAGCTTTTCTAGTAATATGGCTTTTTCGAAAAAAGAGAATATAGGCGTTATTGTTATGACAAATCATCCAGTGAATCTGGATTGTGCTATGGTTTACCAGTATTAGTGTATGGTGATTATCATGCAGAAGATAGTAAAGTGACGTTTCCGGATGCTCATGAACTTAAAGGAACTTATAGTATGGCTAGACGGCCTTATTCGGGCTTTTCCATACTTATGGGTACTCTTATGACGGGAGAGCTGAAAGCAGTTGATAGCAACACATTGACTGGATTTGGTATGACATTTAAACAAGTAGCGCCTTATGTATTTAGGTCTACTAATGAATATAATATATTTCTTCACTTCACAATGAACAGCGGTCAAGTGGAAAAGGTATCTATGATGACGAGTGATTTTCTACCGTTAGCCAACAATATGAAATGGTTTACGGTCTTTAGTACTATCGCTGTAATATTTTGTGTGATATATATCGTTGTTTCTATAATAGTTTTTATTATTAATAGTATCAGAAATAGAAAAAAGACTGTTCAACGTACGCAATTGTGGAAATTCAATATTACTTTAAATTTAGCAGGTGTAGCTGCAATAATTAATTTTGCCCTTCTTGCTTACAGAGCGTTGAACTATGCATCTTATGCTTCATTAAAGCTTCACTTTTGGATAAATTATATATATATAGCCGTTATAGGTGTTTGTATAATAATGATTTTGAAACTATGGGGTAAAACAACATCTACAAAAATGCAAAAAATCAGTTATATACTTTCAACTATTACTGCAGTGTTATTGATAGTCTTAATAATTGGTTGGGAACTTTATAAGTAAAATAGTTCTAAACGTAAAGAGCACCTTTCTGGTTATAGGAAAGGTGCTTCAGATTGTAGACAAACCCGAAAAAAATCAGTTTTCTACAGTCTTTTTATTTTTTTAGATAGATCAGGTTCGAAGCTTACCGCTCGCTTTTCCTGCAGGAGTCGAGCGGACGCTTCTCCAAATAAAATGCTACCTTCTACTTTTCTATATACTCATGAATTTTTATAATTGAAAGTAAGGAATTTATATTGGAAAATATAACGTTCGGAGTGGAACGATTACTCAATCATTGTGCCGTTCTTAGCGTAATTGACGTACCAAGAAAATGCTTTTTCAAGATTATGAGGTGTTTGGCTATCACCTGTTTTTTCTACGGCATCATAATAATACGCCCATAGTTGTTCTTTGTAATCTGGATGTGCACAGTTTTCGATGATTAAAGGTACGCGTTCTTTCGGTGCTAACCCACGTAAGTCAGCAACACCTTGCTCGGTGATCAGAACGTCCACATCATGTTCAGTATGATCAACGTGTGAGACCATTGGAACAATAGATGAGATAGTGCCGCCTTTTGCATAAGATTTCGTTACGAAAATACCTAATCTGGCATTTCTGGCAAAGTCACCAGAACCGCCAATACCGTTCATCATACGTGTACCAGAGACATGTGTTGAATTGACATTGCCATAAATATCAGCCTCTAGTGCCGCATTAACAGAGATTAAACCTAAGCGACGAATTATTTCAGGTTGATTAGTAATTTCTTGCGGACGTAAGCATAGTTTATCTACGTACTTGTCCATATTTTCAAATACTACATTACCTAATTCCTCAGATAATGTAATCGAAGTAGCCGATGCAAATGTTACTTTTCCCGCATCGATTAAATGAAAGACAGCATCTTGTAAAACTTCAGAATAAATTTCTAAATCTTCAAATTCTGAATCTTGAAATCCTTGTAAAACAGCATTCGCTACAGAGCCCACACCAGATTGTATTGGTGCTAACTTAGACGTTAATCTGCCTGCTTTAATCTCATCTCGTAAGAAATTGAGTAGATTATTGGCCATAATAGCTGTTTCCTCGTCAGGAGGTACGATTAAAGAAGGAGCATCCGTGTTTTCTGAAATGACAATGGCTTTAATTTTTTCAGGGTCAATTTTTATGCCAATTTCTCCAATGCGATCAGTAGCACTTGTTACTGGGATTGGACCACGCTCTCCTTGCTTATTAGGTACATAAATATCGTGAATACCAATAAAAGACTCGGAGCATGAAATGTTTAATTCAACAATAATATTTTCTGCAAAGTCTGCAATGATAGGTGAGTTTCCAACAGAATTTGTAGGGATTAAATAACCATCCTCCGTAATAGCACACGCCTCAATGATGGCAAATTTAATAGGTCCATAAATATTTTGTCGGACTAATTCAGCAACATGAGATAAATGACCGTCTACATAAAGAACTTCACCTTTATTAATAAGATTTCTTAATGCAGGTTCACCTTGATAAGGTCCACGTTTGCGGATAACACCAGCTTCAGCCAAATAGCGGTCTACTTCAGGGCCAAGAGAAGCGCCTGTATACACATCAATTTGGAATTTTTCTTTTTTAGCACGTTCTACAAGTGCAAGTGGCACAACTTTAGCATCCCCAGCGCGAGTAAATCCACTCATCCCTACTACATCACCATCTGAAATCAGTGTTGCAGCTTGTTCTGCAGAAACTACCTTGTCCACTAATTCTTTCAAACCTAAACGCTTCTCGATCGTTGCTTTCATCTTAACTCCTCCTAAGTGCTTCATTTTTTACAGTCTTTACCCATAGCAAGAATGATTCAAAAACCACCATATGAATCATATATTCAAGACAAGGGTAAAATATGACTGAATAATAATTTAAATTTTTCAGAGATACATGCAGTTTATTGAGATAGATTGTGATTAGCTCACACATACTATACTGTCACTTGAAGTAAAATATATGTATAAAAATAGTGATAAGATTATGAATAATAATAAAATGTAAAAATCAAGAATGTTAGCTTCGTGATTAGGGATGAAGAGGAGAATATATAGCGGTTTAACAGGACAATTTTTTTGTATTGTTTACATATTGATTTGTTATTGGGAGGTGAATTACTTAGAGGTAAATGATATGAGATAGAGTTACTAAATAATATGGAGGAAATTGCTAGAGAAAATAGTTGCAGACTCATTCAACTAGATACTTTTAGCCTTCAAGCTCCAAATTTTTATCAAAAGTATGGTTATGAAATTGTTGATGCAATAAAAGAAATTCCTAATAAATAAAATCAGTTAACAAAAATATTGAATTGAAATATTATATATCGGAAAAAGTAGTGGTCTTTCTTTGTTATTTTTTGTTTTGACTAGATTGATCAAACGATGAGGAGGATGAAAATGGTATCAGTAATAACTATTTTAGCTGCATGTATCTTGTTTTCTATTAGCTTGCTTCACGTTTACTGGGCATTGGGTGGGAGATGGGGGAAAGAATGCTGTTCTCCCTGAAGTAGAGGGGAATCGTGCATTTACACCTAGTACTAGCGGGACATTGGTTGTAGCTTTAATGCTTGGTATAGCAAGTATTATTCTCCTTTTTGAGGCTAATTATATACCTTTACCGAAATTCTTAATTGTTCGAGTAGGTGCTTGGGCTTGTGCCTGTGTTTTTAGTCTGAGAGTACTTGGCGATTTTAAATACTTTGGGATTTTCAAGAAAGTAAGAAAAACAAAATTTTCAAAAATGGATACATTTCTTTATATGCCCCTTTGTGCGTTTCTGTCATTTACTTTTATCATGACAATCATTAATGGTGGGTAAAATTAAATCATATAACTGAACTTAACTTTTGCATACTAGTAAACTAAATTATCATTTACCTGTTATAACTTAATGGCCTAGCCATTAAGTCTATTGATACTGAATCGGCTACACTAAGTTGGACAAAAAAAATAAGGGCTATTACACTTAGACTACCAACTTAAAGGAGCGTGCTACTATGTCACGTCAAC
>NZ_JBNNTI010000045.1:0-27661 GCF_050278625.1 Viridibacillus sp. NPDC096237
TTAACAACTTTCAATTTAAATTCATCACTATATTTTGCCATACAAAAACACCCCAAAAGTTAGATTTTTAACTCTAACTTTTGGGGTGCAGCACCTAAATGTGGGTCATCTTCTTTTTCCTCTTCTTCATTTACCAGAAAATACCTTTATAACAATATCTCCATCTCATTATTGTTCATTTATGCTCCCTTCTATATATATTGGTTATAGTTACTAATATCCTAAGTTAATTTAAGTACATTTCTTCAAAAGCTTTATAGTTGTTTTAACATAAATATCAATGAAAAAATCACCTCTAAAGAGGTGATTTTAATCAAACTTTATTATAATTTATCGTTCTTTCTTTAAAATGATAATCTTTTTTATAAAATATCAAACTTTTTTCAAAAGCTACAATACATCAAAATAAACAAAAACTTATTTCCTTTCCTAATCCATTTTTCGCTATTCTTTGCTGTGCTTATTCTATTCTATTTTTTATATCATTACAAATCGCACTGTTAAAAAGAATGACACAGTATATTTTAAAACCTTTTATCATTGTGGAAATTTTGAACGAAATGGTTCCTATCATCATATACACCAAAATGATAACCCTTTTCCTTATAAAAAGAAATGATTTCCGGAAGTACATGCAGTACCTGAGTATTTTCATGCATGAGAACGACTTCTACATCTCTTACGGTTCCATTTTTAATATTTTCTACAATTTGATTGGGGTTATCCTTTGATTGCCAGTCCAAAGAATCGATTGTCCAATCCCATACTTTAATATTCGCTTCTACAATTTCATTACGAAGTTGTTTACTGTTCAACCCCGGTACTGAACCATATGGAGGTCGAACCAATTTAGGGTTTGTACCAGTAATATCATGAATAAGATTCAATGTTTCAATCATTTCCGGTACAAACTGTCCATCGGTGTAAAGACGTTTACTATCGTGTGACATACTATGTCCCCCTATGTAATGTCCTTCTTGCGTTGCTCGCTTAACACTTTCTTCGAAACTCTTATTCTGTAAATTAACCCCTTGCATGAAAAAAGTCGCTTTTATATCATGTTCTTTTAATATATCTAAAAATTGCCCTGTTAATTGACTAGGACCATCATCAAACGTGAGGTAAACAACTTTTCCTAAGGGCTTACTAGCTGTTTTTTCCTTTTTTATAGGATGCTGTTTACTTAAATCATTTTGCTTTTGTGTAGTATTTTGTTTAGTACTTTCTTCTATTACTTTAACAGTCGGTGTAGTGAATTTTTCTTTCAAATAGAACATTAGAAAAATAGTAGCTAGGATAACTCCTAACAATTTTAATCCTTTTTTTATCCAACTTCGCTTAATATCTTTTCGTGGTGTTTTCACAGCTCAATCTCTCCTTTACAAAGAATAGAGTAATTGAACAATATAAAGATAAAATGCAGATTGTGTCGATTTAAATTAAAGAACAAAAGTTTTCTCAAATCCTTCTATCCTAGTCTACTCTTCTCACTCTATTCGTGTGAGATTACCAACTCTCTTATAATTCGTACAGCTGTATTTCCCCAATGTTAAGGACAATAATTAGTTTTATTTCATATTTATCTTGTCTTCATTTCATCTTTATATCGGCATCTTATTATTGGTCATGTTAATCACTTGAGCTTAA
Organism: Viridibacillus sp. NPDC096237; assembly: GCF_050278625.1. Classification (NCBI taxonomy): domain Bacteria; kingdom Bacillati; phylum Bacillota; class Bacilli; order Caryophanales; family Caryophanaceae; genus Viridibacillus; species Viridibacillus sp. NPDC096237. Next base: position 1,648 of record NZ_JBNNTI010000045.1, read on the forward strand.
AAGATAAAGGAGAATTTGAAATATGAAGAAAAAGAATTTGAAATATCTATTTGCTTCTTTAATAGGTGTTGGTTTAGTTTGTCTAGTTTGTCTAATGGATACTAACGGAGTTAATGATGTGGAGATTTTAAAAAAAAGCGTTCATACATTAAAAAGTCATACGGTAGATAGTAATTCAGTTGACAGTGAAACTGTTGATCTTTTAAATGGAAAAACCATCGTTATTGATCCCGGGCATGGTGGGGTTGATGGTGGAACAACTGGCTTGACCTATGGAACAATTGAAAAAGAGGTGAACCTTACAGTAGCGCAAAATATTAAACAGCAACTTGAAGAAAGAACCGGGGCAAAAGTCATCCTAACACGCGATAAAGATATGGATTTAGGCAATACTCAAAAAGAAGCTTTACGAAAAAGAATTCAAATTGCCGATAAGGCTCTAGCTGATCTATATATTAGTATTCATCACGATGCTTTTACAGACACTGATGTTAAAGGAATAACGACACATTACAGTTCAAATCATAGAGAGAGTAAAAATTTAGCGATAATTTTACAAAATTCCATCTTCAATCAAAGTAGTAACGCTAAAAATCGTGGTGTAAAAGAAAGTGATTATTATGTTTTAAAGAACAATTCTGCTCCAGCAGTATTATTAGAATTGGGCTTTACTTCAAATAAGGAAGATGAAATACGAATGACATCCAAAGATTTTCAAAGAAAAACTGCAATATCAATAGTAAATGGAATTATTGAATTCTTTGAAAAATAAGAGAAAATTGCATCAACCCATTTAAATTTATGTATTTCCATATAAAAGAACAGATCATACGATTGGCATTCAAAACCATTCTTATGATCTGTTTTACTTACTCTTCTATTTTTAAATAAAAATAAAACTGTACTCCATTATCTGTATTACAAACACCATAGTCTACTCCATGTAGCATTAATATATTTTTGGAGATAGCGAGCCCTAAGCCGGTTCCTCCTCTTGACCTTTGTCTAGAAGCATCAATGCGATAAAAGCGATCCCAAACCTTTTCAAGATATTCTTCCTCAATATGAGCACCTTTATTCTCCACACTTATTTTCACCATTTCCCCCTTCTTCTCTGTAACCATTATTATTCTTTCTTGCGAAGGTGAATATCGAATGGCGTTAGTTAAAAAATTTGTTAGAACTTGTTCGATACGACGTTGGTTGGCTGCGACTTTAACGGGAAATAAATGCGTTTGAATCCGTAACTCCTTTTGTTGGATTTCAGTTGATAGTTTCTCACAAACCTCTTCTAATAGCTCGTTAATATAAAAGACATTCATTTTCATTTTGTAAGTACCTGATTCATACTTTGCCAATTCAAGCATATCCACAATCATTAAATCCATCTTACCGACTTCTTTTTCCATTGCATTAAAATAATACTCTTTTTTATGGCTTGCTACATTACCTCTTAGTATTGTTATACAGCTTTGCATAATACTTAAAGGTGTTTTTAATTCATGTGAAACACCCGAAATGAACTCTTTTCGTGTATTCTCTAGCTTTTTTTCTTTTTCAATATCTTGCTGTAGTTGCTTAATATACATACTCAATCGGTGAGAAAGTAGGTTGATATTTTGTGATAAATCACCAATCTCATCTTTTGAATGAACAGCAATTGTCTCTGAAAAATCTAAATTTGCTATTTTCTTCGTAGTACTATTAATTCTTAATAATGGCCTAGCAATTTTTATGGAATAATAAAAAGAAGCTAGCAAAATTAATATGGAAACAAAAGCAACAATGTATATATAATATTCTTCAATCATTTGCACAGCTTCATCAACAGGCTGTAACGAAGTCATTGAGAAAATATAAGCATTCGTGCCATCTGAATTTTCTATTGGCTTTATCAAAATATTGTATTTAATATCATTTTGTTCATAATCAACAATTTGCATAGTAGTATTCAGTAAATCCGTTTCATCCAGCAATAACTTGTTTTGAAAATCTTTAATTTGATCTAAAAATAATGAATTTGAATAAATAACGTTGGATAAATCATTTCTTTCAGGAAATTGAACATTTAAAATTTTTCCACTAAAACCAACCAAATCAGACTTTTTATCTGATGAACCTATTTCTTTTAACTTTACCCTTGGCTTCCCCATTTCTTTTAACTTTTCCCTTGGTTTCACCATTTCTTCTTTTAGCTTCACCCTTGGATCCCCTATTTTTTCATAGAGCATTTCATTTTTAATTATCCAATTATCTGGATTTGTATTATTCACTTCCACTTCGTTATTTACCGTTATCTCAATAGGGGTCAATTGTGCCCCTTTCAAAATTCCAAATATATATACCTCACTATTCTTCATCAATGATTTTGATTCTGACAACCGATCCAATTTACTTCTATCAATCATATATAAAGGGACTTTAGTTGTTTTCATCCCCAAAATTTGTTGATTATATTTATCTAATTGTACTTCTATGTTGAAATCATTCTCATATTTTAGATTACCATTCTGATTTAATATTGTAATCCAAGCATTATTATCTTCAGCAAAATCTCTTTCAAGCTGCTGAATTGTTGAAATATCATTCGCATTTTTCATATACTCTTTTTCGAATAAAGTTATATTGGATTCTAAATCTTTCACTTTTTTATTAACATAAAATTGTTTGAAAAAGATAGTTTGTCCTATAAAAACTGTAGCTAAAATAAGTATACAAAGCATTGACGTTAACAAAAACAACTTAAGAACAATTCCTCTTTTCATCGTAAATCCTCAAATTTGTATCCCGTTCGAACAATGGTTTTAATACATGTGGAATGGTCACCTAATTTATTTCGTAAGTTACGCATGTGGCTATTAATCGTTCGGTCATCTCCAATATGTTCATAACCCCATACTTTTGTTATGAATTGCTCTCTCGTTATAACAATACCTTTATTTTCCAATAAATAAATTAGCATTTCATATTCTGTATGAGTTAAGGAAATCTCTTTTTTATTTACCTGTACTGTTCGGGAAGGAGTGTGAACTTGAATTCCTCCACTTTCAAGATAGTCATTTCCCATATCGTTTTTTTGTTCTCGATTACATAAGAGCCTTTTAGCACGGGCTAATAATACGAGGGGATTATAAGGTTTCGTCACATAGTCATCGGCTCCTAATTCAAAGCCTAATAAAGTATCATCTTCATCCGAACGAGCTGTTAACATAATAATAGGGATATTTGAAGATTTTCTTATTCGACGACATATAGACCATCCATCCAATTTAGGTAACATGATATCTAATATTATTAAACTAAGCTCATTTTCTTGAAACACTTTTAGTGCCTCTTCGCCATTTGTAGCTTCTAAAACTGAATAACCTTCATTCAGAAAATAATCTTTAAGAATCTCTCTTAAAATATCCTCATCTTCTACAATTAATATATCTGCCATTTTTATATCCCCTGCTTTAGTTATTTTTTCTTATTTTAGCCAAGTATTAATGAAGTAACATTTGATTCGCACATGTCCATATTAAGTGAGGAATCAAACATAAGCAATCTCATTAAACATATAGAAGCAAAATTTCATTCAGTCTTTATTTCATCTTTATTTAATCTTTACATCAAGAAAAAAGTCGCTCTCTTTTATTCAGAAGAACCCTTCCCATCAAACTTCTACAGTATTCCTTATTTTAGAAATAGTTGTAAATAAACATAGCAGAAGTACTTTTCCAGCTAAATTCTCTTTCACCGCATTGATTTTAAACTGAGGTGTATTCTAACTATCTCGATCTGATACCGAAGCTACATTTGGAATTATCTTTAGTAATTGTTGTTGATGTTCATTAAAGTTGATTTTACTCATTTCGAGTTCTCCCGTTCTTAAGCTCTCTTATTAATCAATTTTAAATCACTTCCTAATATTATTTAAAATTATCTTATCCTAGCGATAGGAGGTATAATGGTTAAAAAGGTTCAGGTAAAAAGTTTCACAAACCGAAATAAATAGATGAAATTTACAACAATATTCCTTATAATATGTAAAGAGATGTAAGTTAAAAGTATTATAGTCAATTGTTTCACTAAATATAATAGAAAGTAGTGATTTTATTGAAGTTAGGAAAAAAAATATTATTAGGATTTACATTGATGGTTATTCTAATAGGAATTTCCTCTTTTTTCACTGTAAAACATACTCGTGATATTAATCAAAGTTTCGAAGAATTGATAGACAGACGTTTTGTTCAAATTAGATTAGTAGATGATATTCAATATGAAATGGCTCTACAAGGGTCTTATTTACGCGGTTTTTTATTGCAAAAACATAGTAAATCATTAGATTTATTAAGAGACCATCAAGTCATTTTTGATAAAAAAATAGCTGAATTAGAAGCAATAGTACGAACTGATACGATGAAGGAATTAGTTACAGATTCAATCGCTGCAAAAAAAGAATTTGATCGTTATACAAAAGCTACAATTTATTTACATCAAACCGGTAATGCTAGTAAAGCAATCCAAATGATGAATGATCAAATACAACCAATAAATGACAGAATTTTAACCAATGCTGAAGATATGCTTACATACCAAAATAAACAATTAGAAAACATTCAAGCTGATGCAAAAGATAAAACTAGTTACGCTACTCTTACAGCAATAATTAATTTCATAGTAAACTTAGTTGTTGCTACAATCATTTGTATCATCATTACTCGAATGATTTCTACCCCTGTTCGTAAGCTAAACGAAGGTGTTAAGCTTATAGCTAAAGGCGATTTATCACAGGATAAAATCACTATTCATACAAAAGATGAACTTCGTGAACTAGCAGATTCGTTCAATGATATGAAAGAGAATTTACGTCATTTAATTCTTGCAACGAATAATAGTGCGGAACATCTATCCACTTCTGCAGCCGAATTATCAGCTAGTACAGAAGAAGTATCGCAAGCTACTGAAAGTGTATCAACTCGTATCGAAACAACTTCATTAAATGCTAATATGTCATCTGCAGCTGCTAAAGAAAGTGTTGTTGCTATGAATGAAACTGCTGTTGGTGTTCAACGTATTAGCGAATCAACACAGACTTTGCACACTACCGCAATTAATACTCTGACTGCCGCAGAAGAAGGTCAGAATAAGCTGATTGACGCCAAAGAACAAATGCAAAATATCTACAATGCAACTGTACAAGTGACAGAATTAACGAAAAAACTAGGATTACAAACGGTTGAAATTGAAAATATCACAAAGGTAATTACTGAGATTACAGAGCAAACGAATTTACTAGCTTTAAACGCAGCTATCGAAGCTGCTCGCGCTGGAGAACACGGTAAAGGTTTTGCTGTTGTTGCAGATGAGGTTCGAAAATTAGCGGAGGAATCTAAATTATCAGCCAACAAAATCGTTAACTTAACAGCCACTATTCAACGAGATACACACAATGTTGAAAGTAGTGTCTCACAAGGGTTGATAACTGTTGAAGAAGGTGTCAGGATTATTGAGCAGGCTGATGTTTCATTCCACTCCATCACTGATGCTGTACGTTCTATGACATCCCAAATTGAGGACATTTCTGCCGCTTCCGAACAAATTTCCGCAAGCGCCGAAGAAGTTGCCGCTTCTATTTCAGAAATTGCAAACCATTCAGATGGTACTTCTGTTCAAATTGAGGCAGTATCTAGCTCAATTGAAGAGCAAGTGGCGTCAATGCAAGAAGTCCATAGTATCGCTCAAGATTTAAATTCAAAATCTGTATCACTTCAAAAAGAAATTCAACAATTTAAGTTATGATATAAGAGCCAATGGAAAATTACATTTCCACTGGCTTTTTTGATACTTTAAATAATACAGTTGCTTAAAGACAACTACTCTACCTCGCCCTATGAAATTTTATGAATTTCGATGCGCCTATAACGCCCCTGGTTCTTTAATATCAATCTTTTCCTTTTACATTTTCTCTCAATCTATTTAAACTAAGTATCAACTACATATATTGGGGGCGGTTCAGATGGAAAAAATTGAACAGATTAGCGAAGGGTTATTTTGCATCGATACATATGATTTAGGACGACCAAATCGAACGAGTTCTTATTTGTTAAAGGATGAAAAAATTGCATTAATCGAAACATCTGCGAGTCCTTCTGTTCCTTATATCATGAAGGGACTTCAAGCACTAGACCTGGCTCCTGAAGATATAGACTATTTGATATTAACACATATTCATTTGGATCATGCAGGTGGTGCTGGGTTGTTTATGGAGAAATGCAAAAATGCTGAACTAATCGTACATCCAAAAGGAGCTCGTCATTTAGTCGATCCTAGTCGTCTCATCGCCAGTGCAAAGTCTGTTTACGGTGATCAATTTGATACTCTATTTGATCCTATTTTACCTGTAGAAGAGACACGCATGAGAACAGTTGCTGATGGGGATCAACTCGTGCTTGGTGAAACAATTTTGACTTTTTATCATACAAAAGGTCATGCAAATCACCATATATCTATCCATGATGATAAGACTAATGGCATTTTCGTTGGAGATACGACTGGCGTTTATTATCCTGAACTTTTGGAAGAAAACTTCGACTTAATACTTCCTTCTACGTCACCAAATCAATTCGACCCTGAAGCTATGGAGCAGTCAATTCAATTATATGAAAAACTTGCGCCAAGTCAGCTATACTTTGGTCATTACGGTGTTTACTATGAGCCAAATATAGCATATGAACAAGTTCGTTACTGGTTACCTATTTTCTTAGAAGAAGGAAAAAAAGCAATGGCGGCAAAAGAGGAGTTCTATGAGAGATCACGAGATTTGGAAAAGCGGTTAAATGCATCTGTAAATGATTATGTATTTCAACATGGTTTAATGCTAAATCACCCTGTTTTTAAAGTGATACCTTTAGATACGGCAGTTTCTGCTATGGGAATCATTGATTATTTAGTGAAATTAGAAGGATAATAATATTAAAAAAGCAGGTTTGCAAATTAAGTTGCATCCCTGCTTCTTTATTAGTTTATATTTTATTACTTTCTGAAAAATACTTTCTAGTAGATTTATTTTTTTCATTATTAAATAACTATTGCTAAAGATATTCATCTAAAACTCTACTTTAAATTTCGCTATTTGTTCGCTTAATTCATCGAACCACTTTTTGTCATTAGTATCTAACGCTAACTCTTGTAGCGCTAGTAAATCTTGCAGTTGTAATTTGTCTTCATCATTTAGTATTAAATTCTCAAATTGAACAATACGATCTTTTTGTTGTATTCCATCAAAAAATTTAACAACCGCTGCTCTTCCCTCAGCATCAATAGACAAAATATATCCATCAAGATTTTGAGAAATCACCCATTTACCAATATCCTTTTTCATTAATTCCATCTGCATCATTCCTTTCACTAGCCCGAATTTGTTTAGATTCATTTGCTGGCTTCTAGAAAATACAAAAAAATCCGCTTGCATTTACATGACTTCATACTCAGAATTTATTCCTTCTAAAATGATTTCAATTAAACTAGCGGATAATTTCAGTTTTTAATATTAATATATTCTATCATTAAATTTCTGAATAGTAAATTAATTATCGGTAAATATATAATTTATATTTACGCTGAAAAAGACGTAAATATTCCATGAATTTTTTGAGCAATTGTAGCTTTAAAACAAAGTTTAACCATAGAAATACAAGAAACCTTGATAAATGAACAAATAGAAAGAGCCTGATTTGAAAAAAGATTGATCATTTTTATTTTCTAGATTAACGTACCCGTTTTTGAAGTTCAAATTACAAAAACAAACATCTATAAATATTATTTGTTGTTCAACCAAGGAAGGAGTTCTTCATGTTTATAGTTATTCTCAGTTTCTGAAATAATTTGAGAATGAAAAATTTCAATGGAATCCGTTAATGAGTTTAGAGTTTGTTGGACAGACCCATTCTCAAATTGATCTAACGGTTCAGGTAACTCATCCTCGTCTAAAACAAAATAGTCTCCATTAGGAAGAATCAAAATATCAATAATCAGATCCTCAAAGGACACCAAATTATCAGTCATATATGTATTTTTTACAATATTAAAATAGGAACCTAAATAATTCCCTTTATTATCTCTCCAGATGTATAAATTATATGGACGATTTCCCCAGTAGTATGCAATTGTATAACTACCTTTAGAATGGTTAATTTTGTTTGGTTTGCTATCATCGTAAAGGAATCAAGTATTTTATGAAATAGCACGATATTTTGATTTTGTGCTTTTAACAACATACAGCTATGTTCTACAACTGCGGAGTCGTACCGTATTTTTCGTTCTATTATTTTATCGCCACGTTGAATAGTTGGTGTACTTAAATTGACCATAACTTTAGTTCTCCTTCCTTTCTTCACAAGAACAAGTCTTTAAATATTATAGCATCATAAAAGCATCAGGGATTTGACCTACCTCATTTTTTGTCAGTTAGGCAGATTTATATAGATATCGCTGATAAATCAATGTTTTATTTAATTTAATAGTTCAATACAAAAAGACCCCCTCTCATTAAAAGAATGGCGCCTTCTAATAACGTAATGCTCTATTGCCCATCAACAGTCATTAAAGTTCGATTAGAACAAATCTCTGATGCTTCGATTTGATCTCTTCCTTTTTCTTTTGCGACATACAAGTTTTGATCAGCTTTTTTTACGGCTTCTTGTAATGTCATATCATCCTCCAACTTCGCAATACCAATAGAAACTGTTACATAAGTGGATAAATGATCATCAATATAAAATGATGTTGTACGTATTTCTTTTTGAATTGCCTCTAAATACAAAACAGCTTGTTCAAAATTAGTATGTCCTTGATAAATGATAAATTCCTCTCCTCCATATCTTCCAACCTTTACATACTCATTTTCATATCTCTTAAATATGCCACCAATTTCACTTAAAATTTGATCGCCTACTACATGACCATATGTATCATTTAACTTCTTAAAATAATCGAGATCAACCATCGCTAAATATTTATCTTCATTTGTTTCAGTTCTTTTTCCCTCTACTATTTCAAAGAACTTATTTCGATTCAATAGCTTCGTTAATGAGTCATGCCAAGCTATAAATTCTAGTTGATTATTTAAACTGTACCGTTTAAGTTCCATTAAAACAAAATAATAAAAGACAGATGCTACTCCTATCAATGAAGTATACCGCCAGATAACTATGCTTTTAAAAATAGCTAGTCCGTTTGGGAAAATAAAAACAATAGGAAAATCTGAGATTAACCAACATACTGTAAGTAGTACAATCTTATCTAAATAACTGTGCGGGTATTTATTATTTTTATATACGGCTAATGTTAATAGAGTGGGTCCAATCATACCAAATAAGATACCGGCAGTAGTACCATCTCCGCCCATCAAAACACGCCAAATAGATACAATCAACAAGACTGGCAGTGTCAATTTCCAATTACTAAAATAAGCTAAAAACACCAGCGGAATCATTCGCAAATCTACCCTATAACCTTCACATTCAATAGGTAAATAAAACATTGAGATAACTGATGCTGAAACAGTAAGCACTAGTAATAAAGTATATAGCTTATTTGGTAAGCGTTTTCTGTAATTTTTAAGCGAATGGGTGATTAAGTGCATTAATAAAATAATTGCAAGGTTTGATAAAATCGATTGAAGCATATTACTACCCCTTTTATAAACAAATTCCTAATTTAGAAATTTATTTATTTTTTCTATCAATATTACTATGATAACACAAAACCATGCTCACCACACTACAATTATAGTTCAATTGAACTATAATTACCTTAAGAATAATTATCACCTTTTTAACTATAAATAAATTAAAAACTTGTCTTCATTCCATAATCGTCGTAAAATTGATTATATTCACCCATTAGGTCTCTAAATTTTAATAATATTTATTCACATAGGAGATATAGATATGATAAACGTTTTATTTGTCTGCCTCGGAAACATTTGCCGCTCACCGATGGCTGAAGCATTATTCCGAGACTTACTAAAAAAAGAAAAGTTAGAAGACAAAGTGACAGTTGATTCCGCGGCTACTGGATCATGGCATATTGGAGACCCCCCGCACGAAGGTACACTGGCAATTTTAAAGAAAAATAATATTTCTTCTACCGGTATGGCTGGTCGTCAATTAAAAAAAGAAGATTTTGAGCAATTTGAATATATTGTAGGTATGGATAACAGTAATATCATGAATATTTACGAAATGACGGGTCAACCTAATCATCCGAAAATCGTACGTCTACTCGATTTAACCAATCATCGAAAGGATGTCCCTGATCCTTACTTTACTGGTGACTTCCAGGAGACGTATAATCTCGTCACTGACGGTTGCCACGCATTACTTGAAAAGATTCGTAATGAACACAATATAACTGATTCATAATAAAATCCCGCCAATATATAATTTGGCGGGATTTTATTTTCCTAGCAATTTAGAGAGAAAGATTAACTAGTATTATTACTGTACAATAACCATTTTTTCAAAATCTATTGTTATAATAGATTTATATTTTTTTCAACTTAGGAGGACCTCACATGGATTTTGTAGCCATTGATATTGAAACAGCCAACCAATGGCGAGATAGTATTTGTTCGATAGGATTAGTAAAGGTGGTAGATGGGGAAGTTCAGGACACCCTATATACATATATAAACCCTGAACAACCATTTGATGAATATCATACTCATCAGCATGGCTTAACAGCTGAAATGGTAAAGCATGCACCGACCTTTAAAGAATTCTATCCAACATTATGTCGTTGGCTAAACAATCAATTTGTTGTTGCACATTTTGTCAAATATGATGAAAATGTCATTCAAGAATCTTGCGAAAGTATTCAACAACTTCCCCCTTATTGTCGTTACGGATGTACATTCGAGTTAGCACAAAAAGTACTCCCTGATTTACCAAATTATAAATTAACCTCTGTTGCTTCTAATCTATTAATCCCACTTTCTATGGAGAATGCTGATATGATTGCTAGCATTGTACTTACAATTAGTAAGATGAAAAATATTCAACAGATAAATAGCTTATTCAATCTTTCTATCGTGAATGATAGTGAAAATGTAACTTCAAGTATAAAGGGACCTTTTTTCAAAGGAAAAACGGTTGTCTTCACTGGTGGCTTACAAGGCATGACTCGTTCGTCTGCTGCGCAAAAATTACGGCAAGCAGGAGGTATCTTTAGTAATATAGTATCTAAACAGACCGATTATTTAGTCATTAGTCGTAATAGTATTGAACGCTATGAGTCCGATCATAAAAGTAGTAAATTTCAAAAAGCGGAGCAATTAATCACTATGGGGCATTCGATTCAACTTATGCATGAAGAGCTTTTCATTGAAAAATTGAAATAGAGTTTGGAATACGTAACAAGTGAAAAGTCCCAATAAAATTGAACAACTTATCGAATTTTTTTCCAAATAGAAAAGTATGAATCTTAAGTAATTAAATTTCACCGCTTCAGGAAAAAAAGAGCGTCATTAATTAGATTTCTTTTCATTTTTTTTGAATGGCTAAAAAAAATTAATAATAATCCTATAATTATTATTAATGAGTGGAATAGATTTATTCCCTTAAAAAGGAAGAAAAAACCTGAACCGATTAAACTCCATCCAAATAATTCTAACGAACCTTTTCCAAATTAGTCACCTCAGTAATACTTTTTAAAAGAGCCAACAATAAAATGCTGAGCTCTTTAGCTATTTTATTGTTGGAATTATTTCAGAAAAATCTCCAGAAGTATAAGTCTTCCGTTTCCTTATAGATTTCTGCTCCTGATTTTTCTAATACCCTGTGCGATGCAATATTGTTTTTATCGGTATCTGCTATGACAAACATAACTTCTGGCTGATTTAACAACCAACTTTTAATATTATTAACGGCTTCCGTCATATATCCTTTTCCTTGATGCTCGGGAATCGTGTAGTAACCAATTACAATTTCACCATCTTCATTAGGGCGACCTTTTAACATTATGCCACCAACTACACAGTTTTTATCACTCGATACAACTAACCAGTTGGTGTACCATATATAATTTTGCTGATCCTCCATTACTTTTGAAAGCCTGAATTTCAGAGCTAGTTTAAGATCTTCACTCAGGAATTCCTCTGATTCATTTAAAGATAACTTTATTTCCATTTCTCTTTGATTATCAATTAGTAACTTCAAGTTTTCTGGATTTAATGGAATTAGTTTTAATCTTTCAGTGTTAAGTTCTATCATTCTTACACCCCTATTATAATTTTTAATTTTAACGTCACTAGACTCAAAAACAAAATTACTAATAGGTATTCATTATTGGCAGCAACCCCCAGTATATTTATAGTTATTCATTCTATCATCGGAAAAAGAATCTTACAATATTTTCAAACTTCAATCGTTTGACACATTGAACAGAAGGGACTATACTCGGACGACCTAAGGACGAATATAAGTTTTCAACTAATGAAAAAATGAAGGAGAAGTAAATCGCAGACTCGATTCTTCTTATGTTCTTGAGACACTAGTTGATCTAAATTGTGTAGTTGATTGGAGCTGAGGTGGCGACTCTTGCGGAAAAGCGAGACCAGTCCACGCCCCTGCATGAGCGTAGCGACGAAGCGACTTGGTGCCTGCCCGCGGAAAGTGTCCACCATAGCGGAAATCAACGGTCTAATCTATTTAAATATATTTTAGAAATAAAAAAGACTGTAGACAAACTCGAATCTCTTCAAGTTTGTCTACAGTCTTAAACTAGTTTTTTGATAACCTACTCCACTTCAACCGCAATATGCTTGAAGTTCACTACATCAAACAATCCAGTGTCTGTCAGTTTAATGTCTGGGATAACAGGCAAGCTGATGAAGGATAGTGTTAAGAATAAATGGAAATCTAAATCTGGGTTGAGCTGTAATAATGCTTCATGCAAATTGTGAAGTTGTTTTTTGGCAATAGTAGCTGATTGATCTGTCATCAGTCCAGCAACTGGTAATGGCAGAGCGCTTAAAATTTGCCCGTCTGCAACAACAACATAACCCCCTTGCATATTCTGCAATGCTTGAACAGCAAGGAGCATATCCTCATCATTTGTTCCTAACACAAGTGCATTGTGGGAATCGTGTGCAACTGTAGTCGCAACAGCTCCCTTTTGAAGTCCAAAGCCGTGTGTTATACCAAGACCAATATTACCTAGTTGATGATGACGTTCAATAACTGCCAATTTCAACAGATCATTTTCTACTGAAGGTATGAAAATACCATCTTCAACAGTAACATCAGCTATCCGCTTCGTTGTCATTATCTGATTAGGTTGGATCTCGATAACATTCGCTTTCGACCCTTTTGTAAAAGAAATCGCCAAATCTGAAGCTGTCAATGTGGGAATCTTCACAGATTGCATAATAGCGGTTGGGACATAAATTCCTTCCTCTTTCCGTTGCAGCATCTGACCATGTTCCGCAACCTTTTCGCCATTTTTCCATACACTTTGTGGCTTACAAGTATAGAGATCTTCAAGTAGTATGAAGTCTGCGATAAATCCTTCTGCTAATGCACCTTTATGTTGTAATTGATAGCAATTGGCTGCATTAAGTGTGGCTAACTGAATAGCTCGCAACGGTTCCATTCCCTCTTCAATTGCGAGTGCGATATCATAATTAATGCTACCTTCTTGCATGAGTTCATCTAGATGTTTGTCATCCGTACAAAATAGGAATCGATGCGCATTTGTAGGTGTTACTGCAGGGAGTAACGCGCGAAGGTTTTTAGCTGCTGAACCTTCTCGAATGAGTACATACATACCTTGCTGTACACGATTTCTAGCTTCTTCTGCCGTTACACATTCATGATCGGTTTGGATACCAGCTGCACGATAACCTCGAATTTGTTGGGGTGATAATCCTGCACCATGTCCATCAATGACTCGATTAATAGATTCAGTTTGTTCAATTTTAGCAAGCATCTTTTCATTACCTTCTAGTACTGCTGGAAAGTCCATTACTTCAGCTAAGCCTAGTACATCTGGATGTGTCAAGAATGGCGCCAAATCTTCCGCTTTTAATACGGCACCAGCATTTTCGAATGAAGTTGAAGGGACACTCGATGGTAGCATTACGTGAATATCCATCGTAGCATTTTTAGCATTATCCAACATGTATTGAATCCCATTTACTCCTGAAACGTTTGCAATTTCGTGTGGATCTGTAATTACCGTCGTTATACCATGTGGCAATAAAATACGACTAAATTCAGATGGTGTTAACAGCGATGATTCAATATGAATATGCCCGTCAATCAGACCTGGAATAACATATCTCCCTTGCGCATCCTCTTCATGCTCTGCATCATATTGACCTTCTGGATCAATCGCCACAATATATCCTTCTGAGACAACAATATCAGCCATTCTCCATTGCAAGTTGAATACATCAGCTACTTGTGCGTTTCGTAAAATAAAATCAGCTTTTACCTTTTTCTGTGAACATAAAATTCTACGTTGTCTACTTTGTAATTGGGCTTTCATCATGATTCCTCCTAATTTATATGTAAAAACCTTTTTATATTTATACCATAAATATACTTGTAGTAGTATTTTTCAAAGTAAATGTATAGTATTTTAGTCATTTGAATGAAACCTTCTCTTTCCTCACTCGTAAATAAATAAAAGGAGGTTATCACATGTTCGATCAACCTAAGTTAAATATTCCCCGATCTTCTTTGAGAACGACATTTGATATTTTGGCAATCGGAGTTTTCGTATTAGCAATTATATATGGAATTACACAGTGGTCTAGTTTACCTTCAGAGATTCCTACTCACTATAATGCATTAGGTGAGCCAGACGACTGGGGACCTAAATGGATGTTTTTTTTACCACCTGCTATTGGAGTAGCAATATGGATATTCTGTTTTGTACTTGAACTAAAACCTCATTTGCATAATTATAGTACATTAACAGCAGAAAATACTGAGCGGCTATATAAGAATTCAATGTTATTGTTAAATTTTGTAAAAAATGAGATTCTCTTATTTTTCGCTTATAATATGTGGAATGATGTTCATGTGGCTCGTGGAGGAGAAAGTTTACTTGGAATCTATGAGATGCCACTATTCCTTGTAATCCTATTCGGTACAATAGTCTATTTTGTTGTACGTTTCTTCAAGCTTAGATGACATAAAAAATGTTCAAGCCAGATGAGAGGCTCGAACATTTTTTTGTGCATTCTTTACTTTGTGTACTTGGTTAATTGGAACTTTTTCTTGCCATTTAGTTTCCACATGATAATACCTTTTCCTGGTGCAATATAGTAATGGGAATACGTATCATAGATGTTGTGATCTATTCGAACTTTAACAACATTTTTGAAAAAACCCGCAGGAGTTTTAACAGTCATATTCACATCTTGTACTTGTATTTTATCTTGATCATTTCTCCATTTCTTCCCCTTTGTTAATGGATAGTTTAGTCGGAAATTTGTGTGTCCAGTAGGTGAGCGATATGTGAAGTACTTACTATTTTCCAGATAAGAAGTAACCAATCCATCTTTAGACTTCGTTTTCACACCACCTTTTACTTTTACGAACGTATCTGTATTCTTCCCGTAGTAGACATCCTCTTCATAATTCCCGTACGTATACTTCCCTATTTTGGGTATCAAATTCCCCACCACTTTTTGCACAACTTTTTGTGAATTTAAATAGCTGGTAGAAACAAAACCCGTACCTTTTTTATAATTAACTTTTGACCACCCTTTTGATGTACTAATTACTTCTACTTTCTCGTTTTTCTTTAATTGCCCTAGCTTTTTTGAATTTTTCGTAGCATTCATCCAAACATTTAACACATCTACTTGTACATATTGTATTGATAAACTCGTTTTTGCTGCTATCTTTGGTAGGTTAATGAAACTCACATTACTGATTAAAATCATGATAACCACTATATATTTAAGGCGTTTCATATCGGGACACTCCTCCTATCTGGATAAAAATTCTATTTATTCCATACAAACCATTATACATAATTTAATACCCTAAAATATCCAATTCAATCATTTTTTAAACCTTTAAATAGACTGAATTTTCAACTAATTATTAAATTTACTATTTTTATTGGTATATTTGATAGCTTGTTCTCCATACATTAAGTTTAAAGATTTACTAGTTATTTTATTCGAAAGGAGGAGATAGGATGAAAAAGAGTTTAATAGTATTGCTATTGGTGATGAGCATTGTTTTAACGGCATGTGGAGGTGGTGACAGTGATAAAGCTGGTACTACCGGTGAATCTACAATTGACCGTGTACGAAAAGCAGGGAAATTGGTTGTTGGTACGGCTACTGGCTATGCACCTTTTGAAATGGTAAATATGAAAGACGAATTTGTCGGCTATGATATCGATACTGCAAAAGCAATAGGAAAGACATTGGATGTCAAAGTAGAATTTAAAGAATATTCATTCGATGGATTAATAGCTGCACTGCAAGTTGGCGAAATTGATATGATCATTTCTGGTATGACAATTACTGGTCCCCGTGCATTGTCTGTTAGTTTCCCAAATCCGTATTATCAAACAAAACAGGTTGTGCTATTACCTGAGAAAGATAAAACGACGAAATCTTGGAAAGAGCTTGATAAAAAAGGGAATAAAATTGCAACTATTATCGGGACAACTGGACAAATTTTAGCCAAAGCGAATTTCAAAAATGCAGAGTTCAAAGATTATAGAGAAATGCCTGCTGCTGCTTTAGCAATGTTATCAGGTCAGTTAGATGCTGTTATTTATGATGAATCATCAGTTCGTATTTGGCAAAAGGAAAATGGAAAATCTCGTATTTTGGATGAAGATATTTCCGCAGAAAATTTAGGAATTGCAGTAGCTCACAATGATTTAGTGACAGTCCAATGGTTAAATTCATTCCTTTATAGTTATTTAGGTGGACCACAGGAACTAGCTTCACGTTCTTACTGGTTTGAAAGTGATGATTGGTATGGAGATATTAATACAAAAGTAAAAGAAGAATAACAAATTATAACCAATACTCTAAAGACCTTATCTTATGCTAAATATAATATAAGGTTTTCAGTTGTTTTTATGATCTTATTTTAAAGTCATATTAAAGGAGGAGTTCCTACACTATGAGATATCAACCTGATTGGACTGTTATTACAAATAATCTCGATATCTTTTTTAAAGGGATGTATTTGACGCTCGAAATTTCAGCATTGTCTTTACTATTTGCAATACCAATTGGTATCCTTTTTGGGGTTGGACGAATATCAAAAAATCGGATCATTCGATTTATGGCCTCTGTGTATGTTGAAGTTATGCGTGGTGTTCCTCTGCTCGTTATATTGATTTGGGTTCATCTCGTTCTTAGTCAGTTTTTAAAACTTGGCGCTTATTGGGGATCGATTGTGTCACTCGCTATTTTCTCTGGTTCATTTATCGCAGAAATTGTTCGAGGGGGAATTCAATCTGTTCCGAAAGGGCAAATGGAAGCTGCTCGTTCATCAGGCATGTCTAATATTCAAGCTATGCGTTTAATCATATTACCACAAGCTTTTAGAAAAACATTACCTCCTATGGCATCGCAATTCATCATTCTTATTAAAGACTCATCGCTCGTTTCAACCATTTCAGCTGTAGACTTAACATTAAAGGCTACAAATCTCGCCGCTATCTCTTACCGCTATATCGAAATATGGACATTCGTTGCTCTATTATATTTTGCAATGACATTTACATTATCATTAGTCATTCGTCAATTTGAGAAACATTGGTTAAAAAGTGAGTATTAGGAAAGGGCTGATTGCATGATTTCCATTAATAATGTCAATAAAAGCTTTGGAAACAATCAAGTTTTAATCGATATTAATTTACAAGTAGAAAAATCAAATGTGATTGCTTTAATAGGACCAAGTGGTGCAGGAAAATCCACGCTCATCCGAGTTATTAATGCACTTGAAGAAATTGATAATGGAGAAATTTTAGTAGATGGAACTTCAATTCATGATAAAAAAAAGGATATCAATAAAACCCGTACAAATATTGGTTTCGTCTTTCAAAGTTTCAACTTGTATCCGTTTTTAACAGCACTTGAAAATGTTACAATCGCACCAATAAAGGTAAAAGGCATGACAAAAGCTGAAGCGGAAAAAATGGGCACGGAGTTACTTAGTTCACTTGGCTTAGCTGATAAAATTCATGTTCATCCCTCTCACCTCTCAGGTGGACAGCAACAACGTGTGGCCATTGCAAGAGCATTAACGATGGACCCACAAATTATGCTCTTTGATGAGCCTACATCTGCTCTAGATCCAGAAATGGTGAAGGAAGTTTTGGATGCCATTCGCAAACTGGCAAAGGAAGGTATGACAATGGTTGTTGTAACTCATGAAATGGGCTTCGCACGCGAAATTTGCGACAAAATTGTTTTCATGGCTGAGGGTAAAATTGTTGAAGTTAACTCTCCTGATAAATTTTTCACTAATCCCGAATCAGAACGCGCTAAATTATTTCTATCAAAGGTATTAAATCACTAGAAAAGAGCAGTCAGCACTATTCTCAAATTGAAAATAAAAGGCAGTTGATTGAGCTCATTCTAACTGCCTCTAATTGATCGCGTTCTTGATTTTGGTTTCCGTCATCATTTTCCATCACCTCAAGATTATTCTTACTTTCAATTATTAAAATGAATACGTCGATAAAAGCAGAAGGCAGCATTTTATTGGTTTGGAGAAGCGTCCGCTCGACTCCTGCGGGAATAGCGAGACAGTCGAGACCCTGCAGGAGCGTAGCGACGAAGCGGCTCTCTCGCCCGCGGAAAGCGAGCGGTAAGCTTCGGAAAACTGGATCTATCCTGTATACAAATAAATAGACTGTAGAAAACTCGTTTTTTAGAGTTTATCTACAGTCTGAGAGCAGTTCAGCACTGCTCTTTTTAATCTTCCTTTTTATCAACAAGCACTAATATTAATGTGGCCAAAGGTCCCAATAGTAAAGACACAACAAACCAGTTAAGCCCTGATCGATTCTTCCCTTGAGCTATGCCTGCATTTATTAGCATGAGGGTACCCCATCCTACAACATATTGATTATCCATCATTTATCCCGGCTTTCCTTTTTATTATCAACTATACGAATAGAAAGGATCAATGGTTTCAGGTTAACTTCAACTACAAACTATATTACTTGAATTTCTTTTACACCATTTCGCTTTAATATTTGCTGAGCCTTGTTGCGTATTAAATCATTATGAAAACAATCATCGTAGAATACAATACTACTTGGTTTTTTACTTGCTATAATATTAATTTGCTCTAGTGATAGATCCTTTTCAAGACATATGAATACTGTACCTCCATTAACTGCAAAGACCGTACATTCCCCTAGAATGAATCGTTCAACTGGTAATACTATATCTATTCCTTGCTTGAGAAGTATTTCAAATAGTACATCCTCTTCACTTCTCCCTTGTTTTACAGGTTGAGCTATACTTAATGGCACTTTTTTTATATTGGACAGGTACTCTTCCCACAGATTTAAATTGGTCGTATCTAGTCTGAAGTTTTTAAAACCTAAATCATAATGACTTGCATCTTGTACTTCTCTTTGCACACATGCCATTCTCTCTTTGCCAAGTTCTGATAACAGAGGCTTTCTACCGACGCTCTTTAAATAATCGATTAGTTTTTTTGTATCTTTTTTAGCATCACCTGTTAAATTTTCATGCAATTGTTCAAGATCTTCGTCAATCTGTACAAGGATGTAACGAAGTGATATGTTGCTCTCGATATTGTATCGAACAGTCGCTTCACCAAACGTCCCTGATCCAGAGAAGAAATCCATTACTATATCGTCGTCTTTTAAAGAGACCATGCTTAATAATCTAGTTATTAATTTCAAGGGTTTTTTACCGTTTCGGTACTCAACAAACCCCTCTTTATCTAATCCAGTTGTCTTAATATCTGCCCAGAAATCACATGGGTGTACAGTTAGATAATCATCTGCAAATAGTATTTTGATACGTGGTGAATCCACAGCTGAATTATAATGATTGTTTATAAAATAGAGTTTTTTGTTTGGAGTGGTAATAACAAATGCTCGATTTTGATTCCTTTTTCTCTTGTCATCAGCAATAGTTTTTACACTAGCTGCCACTGAGACGGTTCTTATAATTCTCCAAGCGTTATTGAATAAAAAAGTCGCAAACTCATTTTTTTCAATGTTGTTTTTTCTAGCAAATTCAGAAACGGTGACCATTTGAATGTTTGCTATTATGTCATCACTTCTTCTAATGTCCGCTATTGTTCTATCTTCATTATCACGAATTGCTTTTAGTTCTTTTATTTCTTTTTCACTAATATTTGTGAGAATTGTTTTATATTCATTGTCCCACTCGTTTTTAGGAATCCGTATTTTCTCAAAAGTAGCGTTCCTTTTTTTATAACAGAGCACATATTCCTTTAATTTAGGGATTTTTCTTTTAACGTGCGTCATTTTAACACCTGTTGGCTCCGACATCTTAACAACGATGGTAGAGACAAAATTTTCTTCTCCAAATACTTCATTGCAAATTCGTTTTAAATTATCCACCTCATTGTCATCAATAGAGATAAAGATCACCCCATCATCAGACAATAAGTTACGTGCAATTTTCAACCTTGGATACATCATATTTAACCATTCAGTATGGACTCTTCCACTAGTCACTGCATTAGATTCTAAACATTCATTCGTATGTTCTTTATAGCTTTTCATCTTGTCACGGAAATTATCTTTATAAACAAAATCATTTCCAGTATTGTATGGAGGATCGATATAGATAAGCTTTACTTGATTACAATAACTTCTTTGAAGTACTCGCAAAACTTCTAAGTTATCGCCTTCAATATAAAGGTTTTTCGTTGTTTCCCAATCTATACTCCCTGCAATATCCGGTCGTAAGGTTCCTGTAGTTTGCTGTTGGGCTAACTGTATCGCTGCTGTTTTTCCATTCCATGTAAAATCATACCGTTCTTTTTCAGTTTCTATCTGTTCACCTAATAACAATTGAAGCTTCGCAAAATCTATTTTGTTTTCTGTACAAATTTCCGGGAAAAGCTCTTTCATTTTTTCAATATTGTGCTGTACAGTATGAAAAGATTGGCCATTTAGTTTATCCATATAAGCGCACTCCTTTATATATGTAAAACTATTTTAATTGTAATAACTTCTTATTTTACAGTATTTTCCCATTATTATAACAACTATTCAACCTTATCTCACTTAAATACACTTTCCTATTTGTTACAATAATTTATCATTAGCTAACATTTTGAGAACTAATGGGTTAAAATAGTTCTTAAGTACTTCCCCCTGCCCTTTGTTCTATTTTATAACCGAATAAAAATAAAGGTGGTTGTGTAAATGCTTTTAACAATTGAAGAATTAAAAAATACAACGCACGCTACTTATTTATCTGGAAAATTGCTAGAGACTATCAAATTTGGTCATGAGCTAGTCGGAAAAGCCATACTACAACAAGATCGGGTTAGTATTCGTTATGGCTATATGTACCTGGCAGTTTCATACCATGCATTAAGTGAATTAAAAAACGCATTCCACTATACTTTTTTATACGATGAGTACTGTCAACAAAGCAAAGAGGAACTGAGTAATCTAGAAAAGGAAAATCTTTATCTTCTATTGTTTTTCCTTTATGAATATAACGAAAACTGGGAAATAGAACTTTGTGAACGGTTGAAGCGCTTTGAAGACGGTTATTTTTATTACAAAGAATACGTTGATATTTTACAAGAACTCAATCAAGCCGCTATATATAAAACAACACTCCAGTTAGAAATTCAGCATCGTGTGTCAGCTATTCAAGAACGGACAAACTTAGATGGTTTAACTAGTATTTATAACCGTTATCATTTAGAAAATGTAGCAAAAAAGTGGTTACTAGAAGCAACAAATGAAAAATCAACAGTTACTTGTTTAGTATTCGACATCGATAATTTCAAATCAATTAACGATCAATACGGCCACTTAATTGGCGACGATGTAATCAAACTGGTAGCAAACACTTGTAAAGAATTGGCCAATCTTGAAACAACTTTTGCAGCTCGTTTTGGCGGCGATGAATTTGTCATTTTACTACGTCATCTAAAGACAAATGAAGTAATGGAATTTGCAAATACTCTTAATCAGACTTTGGCTTCTAAGAGGTTACCAATAGAAGATTCAATGCTTACATTTACAGTTAGCATGGGTATGGCTATGAACCGTAAAGGCGAAATAAATTCTTTCCACGAAATCTTCAAGCATGCTGACATGGCTTTATATAAAGCTAAAGAAAATGGGCGAAATCAGATTAGGCAGTACGAGTAAGCTATTATTAAAGTAATCACTGCTATATACCACATTTCAAAATAAGGTATACTTAAACTTCTAATTCAGAAATGAATCAGAAGTTTATTTTAATAGATTGTATTATCTCTTTTAAAAGGAGTAAAAAGAATTATGGCAGAACTACGTAAAGATGTTTATAATAAAGCGTTTTTTTTACAATTTTGTGAGAAGGTTAAAAACGTATATCCAGCATTTGATGAACAGCTTTTCATGACTCTTTTACTTGATGAAGGGTGGGAACAACGAGAATTAAAGCAAAGGACTCGACATATTTCAATTACATTAAGAGCTACCTTACCTCCCTCTTATCCCGATGCTATTGTTGTTTTAAGTCAACTTGTTCCGGAATGTAAAGGTTTTGAATACTTTTTTTTCCCTGATTTTATAGAGGTATATGGTTTAACAGATTGGGAAACTTCAATTGAAGCATTGAAACTCTTTACACTTACCTCCAGTGCTGAATTCGCTGTGCGCCCATTTATCGAACAAGATCCAAAAAGAATGATGGCTATTATGGAAGAGTGGTCTACTGATGAAAATGAGCATGTTCGTAGGCTAGCGAGTGAAGGGTGTCGTCCTCGACTTCCTTGGGCACCAGCTTTAACGATGTTTAAAATAGACCCTGCCCCAATTATCCGAATTTTAGAATTATTAAAGGCAGATGATAGCGAATATGTCCGGAAAAGTGTTGCAAATAATTTAAATGATATAACAAAAGATCATCCTGAATTAGTGAAATCTCTCGGCAAAAGTTGGCTTGGACAAAACCCTAAAACGGATTGGATTATCAAACATGCCTGTAGAACACTTCTTAGACAAGCAGATCCAACTACACTTGCCTTATTCGGGTTCGATCATGCCCCTACTGTTGAATTAAAAGATTTTAATCTATCAACAAATCAAATAGCGATAGGAGATGCCTTTAAATTTAAATTTACCTTTGCTAATCCAACTACAGATGCCACAAAACTTCGAATAGAGTACGGTATTGACTTTATGAAAGCTAATGGCATAACACGTAGAAAGCTCTTTAAGATAACTGAAAATACGTATCTACATGGCGAACATACTTATACTAGAAGTCATTCCTTTAAACAGCTATCTACTAGAAAACACTATGTCGGTAAACATCGAATAGCAATCGTTATAAACGGTGTGGAAATGGCTGGGATTGATTTTCTATTGAAAGAAGAAGAAAAGCAGACAATTTCAGGGGTTGTAAATAATATATAAATAACCTTTTGTTATTGGGGATGGTTTAATTTATATACTTATACCTAAAAAAATGTTTTTCTATAAAGTTAAAAAGCTTCAGATTCTTTATGAATCCGAAGCTTTTTCATTTAAACATTACTTCACTTTAATACTTAATTTGTAGCTTCTATTTCCTGCTTGATCTTTCGCATAAATTGATAAAGTTGATTTAGCTTTATGTTTTTTGATTTTCACACAGAAATTACCTTTACCCGTTGCGTTAGCAGTACTAATTTTTTTATGTTTACTGTTGTAAATTGTAATGGTTGCTCTTGCCTCAGTTTTACCAGTTACTTTTGTAGTTTTCGATGCGATTTTAGATGCTTTTGGTTTTTTCGGCGCTATTTTATCTTTAACAATAACGGGTTTTGATATGCCTTTATTCCCTGCTGTCCTGGCTTGTGCCTCAGTTTACTTTATGGACCTTCCCGTTTAAAACAGTGGTATTCCCTTATTTCATTAGCATTTACAGCTGCGGATACAGCTTCGGTACTTCACCGGATTCCCTTTTATGTATGTACTTACACCTAATTCTGGCATAAAATATTCACTTAATATAAACCTATCATAATATTTAAAATTAATCTATCCGTTTTTAATTAGTATTTGATATATAATCCATCTCACATCAAATACTTACATTATCAAATAAAATAATACATTTTTCCGGCTCGAAAAAATAGTATTTATATATGGTTCTATCACTCAATAAATAACATTATATTAAAAAATATGATATTATTGAAAAATAACACTATTTTAAAAAAGGAGAGATTTGATGGATAGTTCAGTACTTTTATTTATTTGCTTTTCTTTAATATTATTAGGTACGATTTCTTTTATGCTGTTTGTGAGAAGGATCATTATTAATACAACTCCAAAGGATGAATCCACAGAACTAAATGAAAAATTGGATAAGATTATTATGCTATTGGAAAAGCAATCTAAATAATTGTTATTCATTATCAAGAAAACGAGCTGCTGAACTTATATAAAACTTGGCTCGTTTTATTCGACATGATGTGTGACATATATTATTGCAGGTCGTTTTCTAAAGCTACAATTTGCCCTATTGTTTCTAACAATTGGTCTCGTGCTATGAAGTCAAATCCAGTAGCAGGTCTTCATTTACAATCTGTTGCAAATTCCCCTCTAACACCTGATCTTTCAGCTTAGTTATTGATTCTATTCTTTTCCGTATCAAAACCTTGTTTGCTCTTTTCTTTAATCTTGTTCCTGACCTGTGAAGGGGGCGTCTCTAAGCTGGAAAATTGACTTTTGAGACAGCCCCCATTCTTTTATAAGTGTTGTTTCAGTCCTTGTAAAGTGCGAAACATTTTAGTGTAATACTCTAATGAGTTCAAATCTGTTCCTGCTGAGTTGTTTAATAATCCCATAAGATCTTTTGCATTGGAATCATTCTTTTCTGTGCCTTTAGATGTTTTTTCACTTTTAGATATTTCTTTCTGATCTTCATTTTTTACATCTTTTGTTTCTGAAATTAAAATAGTTTTTCCATCAGATTTCACTATATAGTGCCTGATATATCCATTTTCCCTTCGAACTTCTAAATTGCCTTTATCTTCTTTACTTTTTTTATCATCTAGGAAAAGATCTTGAGGCAAATTGTTATTTGTTTGTTTTTTTAAGTTGGCTACATATGGATTAATGTTTGAGGATCCAATTCTCAAGTTAATCACCTCCTTTGTTACTTATATCGACAATAATAATAGAAAAAGTAAAATTTCATTTAAAAAACCTATTAAATCATTCTTTTCTAGTATTAAATTGGATGTAATATGGATGTATGGACATACCTCGATTAAATCATTAAAATTGAACTACCGAGAGGACGTGTCCGAAATGAAACAAAAACGATACAACCAAGAATTGAAACAAACGGTAGTCGAGCTTTATTGCTCGGGTACACCCGTCAATCAACTGTCTAGCGAAGTAGTTTAATTTTGTTATCCATACTCATTTTTCCAAAAACAAATAACAATAGAGTCGTTTAAATCGAAGTGATCTTCCACAATTGCGCCCGATTAAGGCATACTTTCCTCTTTTAAAACGGGAGGTTTTGAACAAGTAAAATAAGTGTTAATAAAGAACCTAAAGATGTTAAAGTTATTATCTTTCTGTTATTTTGCTTTTTTGAAGGTTTACTTAGTTCATGGGTCACTGCACTCCATAATAGTACAGATGCTAAGGCAATAATACTTATAAACATATTTGGGTACACCCTTTCTTATAATTTACTTTAAATGAGTAAATTTCATTCAAGTAATTTCCATTTAACAAAATAAAAAGACAGAATCCACCCTTTTGGTTAAAATGAAAGCTCTGACCC
>NZ_JBNNTI010000046.1:0-27295 GCF_050278625.1 Viridibacillus sp. NPDC096237
TGAACAACCAAACGTAGCTTAATTTTTAAAAACGGATTTTGTACTATGGGAGTTCTCTGTGCTCTAAAAAAATACGATTTATGAAATTGATTCAGTTAAAAGGTGAAATGTGTAAATTAATAAATTGTCATACAAATATTACATGACAATATTTTGGAGGAAGTAAAAGTGCATAGTATAGATAAAGTAATAATAGTGTATGAAAGTATATCCCAGGCCTATTCAACAGTCGTTATAATCCCTGCTGTACTATTATGGATAATAGTTGGTGTTTACTCCCTTATGGATATGATAAAAAATAATAATGCAATTTCTTCTACTGGCTTTATTATGAGATGGTTATTCTTTGTTATGACACTTTCGATTGTAGGTTTTTTATCCATTAATATTATTACAGCTGATTTTTCGATGAATGAAAAACAATGGAAAAACAATTATTTAGATCCTTATATAAATGCATTACCGGAAAATAAAACATATGTACAAGAATTTACACAAATATTAGAAATACATAAAAATGGTAACAAAAAAATTGAATCGATTTATTTGAATAAAAAAGTTAAACCTATTTGGGTAGAATTAGATGTTCTAGATAAAAATAACGCTTCTGAAACAATAGCTGTTCAGACTATTATTCAAAAAGAACCAATTGATGAACCATATTTAACATATAAAGCAATAAACAAAAATATCTCAAAAGAATATCCCAAAAACTCCTATTACGAAACAATTTTACACATACCCGAGGAGTATAAAGTTTTAGTTCCCGCTAGTTAAAATTGGATTAAACTATTCTAAAATTTCTTCGTATGGAGTTTTGTATAGTTGTACGGAATTTTTTTAAAGCAACAGACATATTAAATATATCTCTGTTGCTTTTGATCTTTGTTATAATAAATAACATTATTTTAAGCTTACTTTTTTATTTTCTAATTAAAATGATATGTTGAAATTGTCATTAGTAAATAATGCGGATGCATTAAACTTTTTCTCTCTACTTATGATTTTATGCTGAGATCGTTCAAGTTAGCTAGTTTCCTTTTTTTCATCAAAAGGCCATCATATGGTCTAAATAAAAAGACAAGTAAGAATATCATCCCTGCTGTTGTAGCCATCATTCCTGCAATTGATGCGTCAAAGAATTTTGCGAAATAATAACCACCTATAGCAGATATCATTCCTATTCCCATACTTAAAATAATCATTCTTTTTACCGATTTACTAAGTAGATAAGCTGTAGATGCTGGCACAATTAACATAGCGACGACTAAGACAGCACCTACACTGTCAAATGCTGCAACTGTTGTAATCGATACGAGTGTCATAAATGCATAATGTAAAAAAACGAGTGGTAAGCCCAAACTCATTGCAAAAACAGGATCAAATGTAGACAATTTTATTTCCTTATAAAACACTAATAGGAATGATACATTTATTAATAGCACCAACAGTAACATCCATACAGCTTTTGGCATTGTTATACTCATAAATGACCAAGTATTCCAAGGTACAAATGCAATTTCCCCCATTAATACATGTTCTACATCTAAGTGTACATTGCCTGCAAAAAGTGTAATTAGTAATACTCCGACTGCAAATAGTGTTGTAAAAACGACTCCAATTGAAGCATCTTCTTGTAAACCATTGTTTTGTAGGACTTGCACTAAATATGCCGTTAAAACTCCTGCAATTCCTGCCCCAATCATCATCCATATACCATTTATTGACTGTGTGATAATGAATGCCATGACTATACCAAATAAAACGGTATGACTTATCGCATCTGCAATCATTGCCATCTTACGTAATATTAAAAATACACCTGTTAATCCACAGGTAATCCCAACCAAGGAGCCTGTTATTATTACCCAAAATTCATTCAAGATGCTTGCACCTCCTGGATTAATGCCCGCTTCTCTATTTGGCGTTTTTGGTGGATTTTCACTAATAGACCTCGTTTTGGAGAGAAAATATAAGATAATATAAAGAATGACGATGCTGTTATGACAATAATTGGACCAGTGGATAATCCCGTTTTCAAAGAACTAATCAAAGTGCCACATGCTCCTGAAAAAGCACCGAACAATGCACTCATGATAATCATCGTGATTAATCTATCCGACCATATTCTAGCGGTAGCCGCCGGAATGATTAACATTGCCGACATTAATATAACCCCTACAGCCTGGATACCTGTCACAATCGTTAAAACAGTCATTGCTGTAAGTATAAATCTAAGGAGTTCTACAGGTAAGCCAATTCCTTTAGCAAATGCGGTATCAAAAATCACTAATTTCCACTCTTTATAAAAAAGTAAGGTCGTCGAAATAATTAATAAAGCACTTCCAGATAACCAAATTAAGTCACTTTTTGCTATAGTTGCTGCTTTACCAAAAATAAAATCATTTAATCCACTCTGATTTCCAGAACTGCTTTGATTAACAATTGTTAGTAAAACAATACCCGCACCAAAAAAAACAGATAGTACTATACCGATGGCGGCATCCGACTTCAACTTTGATCGATTTATAATACCTTGTATCAGATATACAGACATAGTAGCAGTAATAATTGCACCAAGCATTAATAATGGCAAATCCTTTTGTTGAAATATTAAAAAGGCAATCGCAATTCCTGGAAGTGCTGAATGAGCAGCTGCATCACCTACAAGACTTTGCTTTTGCAGAAAAGCAAATGATCCTATTAATCCAGAAGCAATTCCTAGTAGTGATGCACCAACTAATACCCACAATAAGTTACCTGATATCACGCAAACCTCCCCTTTCAGCGATATTTTCATTATTCTTTTTATTCATGAAGAATAGCTTTCCTCCATATGTTTGTTGTAATTTTTCTTCTGTAAAGATTTCTTTTGTTGGTCCTGAAGCAATGATTGTTTTATTTAATAATACTGTCCAGTCAAAATACTCATCGACCGTTTGTAAATCATGGTGTACTACCAGTACTGTTTTCCCTTTCGCTTTTAATTTTTTTAAAATATTTATAATCGTTAGCTCAGTAGCTGCATCAACTCCTACAAACGGTTCATCCATAAAATAAACTTCTGCTTCCTGAGCAAGTGCTCGGGCTAAAAAGACGCGTTGTTGTTGTCCACCAGATAATTGACCTATTGAACGATCCGCAAATCCCCCCATGCCAACACTTTTCAAACATTTCAAAGCCTTTTCTCGATCTTTAGCTGAAGGTCTATTGAATATACCAATATGAGCGTAACGCCCCATTAAAACAACATCTAATGCATTTGTTGGGAAGTCCCAATCTACTGCATTTCGTTGAGGAACATAACCCACAAGGTGATTTTTAGGATTGAAAGAATGCCCTAGTATTTCTACTTTTCCAGTTTTATTTGGTAGCTGATTTAAAATTGCTTTAATCAACGTAGATTTTCCGGCTCCATTTGGCCCAATAATTCCTACTAATTGTCCAACTGGCACTTTTAAATTAATATCACGTAAAACAATATTGTCTTCATATGCCACAGATAAGTGACTTACTTGAATTGCATTCATATTTTCCGCCCCCTATTTCAATGCGTTCACAATTGTATCTACATTGTGTTTATACATCCCGATATATGTGCCTTGTTCTGTCCCTTCTTTTCCCATGGCATCTGAAAATAATTCCCCGCCAATATTCACATTTTGATCTTTTTCTTTAGCTCCATCAATTACTGCTTTCATCGCTTTATCAGACACGCTCGATTCAATGAATACTGCTTTAATATTGTTTCCCACTAAAAAGTCAACAACCTCTTGCACATCTTTTAACCCATACTCTGACTCCGTACTTAATCCTTGTAAACCACGCACCTCTATGTTCAAACTTCGCCCAAAATAGTTAAATGCATCATGCGCCGTTACCAATACACGACCACTTGCTGGAATTTCCTCTATTCGTTGTTGTGCATAAGCAGATAGTTCATCTAATTCTTTAAAATAGCTTGCTTCATTCTTCTTGAATTCTTCTTTATTTTCTGGATATTCCCCACTTAACGTCTCTGTAATTTGATGCACAGCTGTTTTCCAAATATTGACATCAAACCATACGTGCGGGTCAAATAAATTTGCATCCATTTCATTACCTAACAACTTACTTTCATCAATGGATTCACTAATTGCAGCAACAGATTTACCGCTTTCTTTCATTTTCTCAAAAACATCAAGCATTTTCCCCTCAAGGTGAAGCCCACTATAAAAAATAACATCCGCACTTTCTAATTTACTTAAGTCTCCTTGTGTAGCCTTATACAAATGTGGATCTACTCCTGGACCCATTAAAGCTTTTACTTCTACATGATCTCCAGCAATGACAGAAACCGCATCTGCAATTTGACCGATTGTTGTCATAACAACTGGTTTACCAGTTCCACTTTCCTGTTTGGCTGTACAACCTGCTAATAATATGATTGCAGCCATAAAAACAACTAACTTTTTCATCCATTCTGCTCCTTTTTCATTAATCTAAATTTCTTTCCTTAAGGAAACTTTTAACGCAAATTTTTTTATTCCTTTTGGAAAATTTTATTCCCATCACAAATTTTTTTCCTAAAGGAAACTTTACTATATCTTATATATATTCTATTTTTCTGTCAACAAATACTTGGGGAAATTTTTTAATTATTTACTATACAAGGGTGCGAAAACTGTAAAATAGTAAAGTGAATCGAGTTGAAAGGAAAAAACCACAAGCAAATTTGAAAAGCTGCTTGTGGTTTTTACATTATAAGTTCAACTAAAATACTTCTTCAAATAAATATTTTGCATTTCTACAATTAATTAACGATATTTGTTGGACAGGAAGTAAATAAATTCAAGTATTTAAATTCTACTACTCCAACTATTATTTTATCTAAATTCCTGTGCAAATGACCAATCACTCACTTTTTATCTTCCTGAATTTTGCAACAACTACTAATAATAACGGCAGTAAGATTGCAAAAACAAATGAATACGGTAACCAAATCTCTTCACTAAATTTATTTGAATGAATTATGTTAGGGTGTATAATCAGTGAAATAGCAATTAATATCATCCCCATTGGTAAGACAAGAGGTCGATAATCTTTAATCTTGAGTATTTGAGATAAACCCAAAACTGATGCATAAAAATACATGAACGTTCTAATGTAAATTGTAGTAATCCATAAAAAGGCCATTATTATCTCAATACGCTCAAGAATATTCCCTATAGAAATTCTCTGAGCCATTGCATAGCTAGGATAGGACATTTGTGAGGCATTCGAGGCTCCAAGGACTAAGATAGCTAAAGTGATTACAGAAATTAATACAATTCCCCCAGCTATTATACCTATATAAATTCCTTTTGATGATGATTTATGCACATTTACGGAAGCAGGAAAAACCATCAACATAACAATTAAAGGGAAGGAAAATGTACTTGTAAAAAGTAATATGCTATGTATCAATGGTTTAGTTCTCGTTTCTAATATAGGTTGAATATTATTTATGTCTATTTGAGGAGAGATGAAAATGACAAATAGAAGAAATATTAGAACAAATATAGGGAACAGTATTTCAGCAGAACGTGCAAATGTTTCTATCCCTAAGTAAACGCCATAACAAATAACGATCATAAACATTATTCCAAAAGCTGCTAAAGGTGTTTCAGGCATAACTGAAGACTTCATAAAATCCCCTAAATAATATAGTAGTTCTCCAGCTGCAAAAAAGGTAAATAATACGAAGGCAAGAGAAATAAGTTTCCCCACATATTTGCCTAAAATATTTTCATAGGATTCGACTAAAGTAAAGTTAGGCGTAATATTCCCTACTAAGATAAATAGTTTGACAACTAAAAAGCTTAATAATATACCTAAAAAAGTGGCTATCCATGCATCTTGTTTAACTTGTTGTGAAATACTTGCTGGTAAAATTAATATTGCTGTACCTATAGAAAAAAACATGACAATTATGGTTAATTGGCGTACACTAATCATTTGTTTATTCACGATTTTCTTGCCTCCTTTACTGTTTAATTATTTTTTACATTTCGAAGATGTCGTCAAAATTGCTGTTCTACTTTAATGTTGTCATAATAAATTCACTAAATGGTTTAAAAATAAAGGTTATCCAATTTAGTGGATTAGGTAGCATAACTTTTAAACATACTGCTACACTCAAGCTTGTACCAATTAATAATAATATTATGAAAACCCATAATTCCTTAGTTTTATTGTTTTTCAGTAAATTTGGTATTTCAAACATAGAAACGGCAGCAGAAATAACTAATATCCCCATTGTTAGAAGCATATGATGTTACTCCTTTGTCTTATATAGCAATGAATTTTGCACAGTACCTAATCCACGTGTGTTTACTTTTACTTTTACATTAACCTTTAACTCAGGGAATAGCGATTCCCAGTTCCCCTTTATCTTCTTCCATTCTTTTGGATCAGCACGATGAATAGCATCACCAAAACCTACCACGTCAGCTCGATATTTCTTTTGAATGCTATCAAGTGTTTTTTTTATTTTTTCCTTAATTAATTTACTTGTACTTTTATTTATCATATGAATCGTCTTGATTTTACTTAAATCGATATCGCATTCAACTTCACCAATATTTTGATCCACATTGATAGTGACATCAATTGAAGGGGAACCATTTATTATCTTTCCTTTTACTTTAGTTTTTGATTTAATTATTTCTGTTGATAAATTCCCACCTTTTGGACAGGACATGATTTCTATTGTACTTTTTAGCTCATCCTTTAGGTAATTATAACCTTGGCTTTCTTCTTCATTTAATTTCCCTACTAACTTATCCTCTTTGAATACTGATAATCCTGTATATTCCAGTAACACTGGTGTTTTGATTCTTTCTACATTTGTTTGGTCAATACCTAACTTTGTGTCCCCCACTATTTCAATTGTTGACAATACTGTACTCTTTCCATCACTAATTAGATTGTTTATTAATTTATCTAATTGAATAGTTGAAGTCGTTGCCCATGACTTTTGAGAACCTTCATTAGAATTCTTCATCTTGTTAGCAGGTACCTTTTCTATAGGTGTTAAAACATTCAATACTTCATTTGCAGTTGATTGATCGGCTACGACAATGTAAAAATCATTTCGAATTTCATGATCTCTTGCTAGTAAATCCAAAGATTGAATTATCCCATCAGCTGCCAAT
Source organism: Viridibacillus sp. NPDC096237 (assembly GCF_050278625.1). Classification (NCBI taxonomy): domain Bacteria; kingdom Bacillati; phylum Bacillota; class Bacilli; order Caryophanales; family Caryophanaceae; genus Viridibacillus; species Viridibacillus sp. NPDC096237. Next base: position 7,176 of record NZ_JBNNTI010000046.1, read on the forward strand.
TCTTTTCCTATTACTAGCATTTGAAGATGGGACATATAGGGTTTCCTAGGCGTTAATGTAGTCATTCTCCTTAGAGCTTCGAATACTGATTTCCCCTTTGCATGGTAAGTAACAACAGGGGACCTCTTACCACTCGTTTGTTTTGAAGAAATTTCACCGGGGTTAACAATTTGCATTGACACCTCAAATTCATCGTCTATTTTATCAATTCCCAATGCCACAACAATTGCTAATTCATTTAATTCACGTTTGCTCCAGCATCCATTTAATAATAGAGTGAACGAGAGAAGGAATATAATTATTGTTATTCTTTTCATGTCGATCACCTCTAGCATTACTATTTTGCATACCAATATTGTTAATTATTTGCATCATTATTTGAAGAACTACTTCCTCTTTTAGTATTAATTTGATTGATTAAACGAGGTCGAGTTAATAAGGAACTACGTGGAAACAGTAGGATCGCATCCTTTTGGTCCTCCGGGATTATTGGTGCAAAAGGAGTCATATAAGGTACTCCAAAAGAGCGAAGACTACATAAATGAAGGATTATGGCCATCGTACCCATGAAGACTCCAAATAAACCAAAGGCAGCTGATAATACCATTAAAGGAAATCGCAATACACGAATTGTACTGGACATTTCATATGCTGGAAAAAGGAAGCTACATATGGCTGTTATTGACACAATAATAACCATTACCGCTGAGACAACCCCCGCTTCTACTGCTGCTTGTCCGATAACTAATGTTCCTACAATCGACACTGCTGGTCCTATCGTCCTTGGCATTCGAAGCCCAGCTTCTCTTAATATTTCAAAGGCAACCTCCATAATTATAGCTTCAACAAATGCTGGAAACGGTACCCCTTCGCGTTGGGAAGCGATACTAATTAGCATAGGTGTCGGCAGCATTTCTTGATGAAAGGTAGTTATTGCTATAAAAAGCGAAGGGGCTATTAAAGCAGCAATTATTCCTCCAAGCCTTAAAATACGTATAAGAGTGCTAACAATTGAGCGTTGATAGTAGTCTTCTGCAGATTGTAAAAAAGATGTAAGTATTGCAGGCACAATAAGGACAAACGGAGTGCCATCTACTAGAATTGCTATTTTCCCCTCTAATAGTTCTGCTGCAATGACATCTGGACGCTCTGAGTTAAAGATGGTGGGGAAAAGTGTGTATTTTGAATCTTGAATCATCGCTTCAATATAACCGCTTTCAAGAATTCCATCGATGTCAATACGATCTAAACGAGTGAATACCTCTTTTACTATTTTATCGTTTGCAGTTCCATTTATATACATGACAGCAACGTCTGTTTGTGTTACTTTTCCAATAACCCTTGATTTTAGCCAAAGATTTGGATTTTTAATTTTGCGACGAATCAAGGCAGTATTCGTACGAAGAGTTTCTGTAAATGACTCCTGAGGCCCTTTGACAACTGATTCTGTAGTAGGCTGAGATACCGCTCGATCCTTTGCACTTTTAGTACTTGCGGAAATACCTTTAGCTTGACCTTCTAGCAGTATGACTGTTTCTCCATTTAGAATAGAATGAAATAATGCTTGAAAATCAGGAATATCATTAACATCACCCACTGTAAGACAAAAATCCTTTAAATATTGGATAACATCTTCCGAGTTTGTGTCGAGAGTAGTATCTAAGTCCACCATTAGTGACTCCATGATAAAATCTGTAATAGCCGTTTTATCAGCTAGTCCGTCAGTATAAATAATTGCAATACGCTGCTTTTTAGATTGCCCAATTGCTACCTCACGTATAATGATATCTGTGCTATTTCCAAGGACTTCTTTGATTTTTTTTATATTTTCAGAAAGTCGTGTAAAGATTAGTTTTTGAGTATCTTTAGTTTCTGAATTAGGAGAATTAGTAGTATTTTTTTCTAAAAAGCTCATAGTGAATTCCCCTCCTCCGATCGGACTGTATCATGGCAAAAGTATGTACTTGCCTAACAGTCCTTTATACATAATGTGCTATAAAATTAATATTTAATACAAAAAACAAAAACCCATTTCCCCCCTAAATTAGAGGTGAAAATTGGGTTTATCCTATTTACTTATTTTGTTTATTCGTATACCAAACTAAACGGAAACTACTTCAATGTTTTTAGTGTATTATGAATTTAACCGTGTTAGCCCAGAAATAACCCAACCTTAATAAAACCTCAACATTACTAGCATTAAGAAAAGAGAAAAGTAAAACCACAAGTAACTTTTTAAGCTTCTTGTGGTCTTATGATAATTATCCATCTAACATATTCATTTAAAATCCGATTTCATACAAATGACTACCGTTTACATATTGAATTTTTCTAGTTTCCATATTCACCTGATGAATGTAGACAACTGCCTTTGTTTTTTTAATCAGTATCGTTTTTTGCGTTTTTCCATCGTATATTTTTATACCTTTTTTGTCTGTATAGATAATACTTCGAGTTGGATAGTCAATATATTGATTTCCCTCATAAAAATTGATTTTTGGGAACTTATAGCTCTTACCGTTCATCGTATCTAAATAATAATAACTTCCTTTTTTACCATTATAATAAATGAGAACACCATTTATAGTAACACCGAAACTTTTCGCCTCAAACCCTAAAGCATTGTATAAATAATCAATAAATTTGAATTGTTTTATATCCCCGCCATCTTGATTCATTGAATAAAGCATCCCATCATTTGTGAAATAAATCACATCATCTTGTAGCCAAAAGCTATCGACTGATTTCTGTAATGTCTTTCGCTCTTTTGATTTCAAATCATATACTTTAAAATCATATTCACTCATCGATTGTTTATTATAAGTAACATAAAATAAGTTAGATCCTATTATAGTAAACGGTGTGACAGTATTGGATGGAATATAATCGTCCATAACTAACCTTTTGTCCCCGTTTTCTGTCATTTCGTATAGGTTTAAAGCATAACCTTCTGCTGGTCCAAAGAGACTTTCCGTACGAAAAACGGGTAATGTGAAGTATACTGTAGACTCCTCATTTTGAAGTGTAAAGATTGAATTATTAAAATCATGTATAGGATTTCCAACATTAGAAGCCATTTTATACTGAGCGGTAAGATCCTTTAATCCAAGTGTTTTCTTCACTTTATTATTAGTATTATAAAGGTTGAAAATAACTAGCGGATTTTCTTGCTCATTAGGGTCGGCGAAGTAGATACCACTCGATACATGATCACTATCTTTTACAATATAAAATTCCTTAGTCGCTGCTGCAATTTCCGTTGGTGCAAAAATTGAAAGTGATACGATAAATAGTACGATAATAAGCATGGTCTTTTTCATTTAACTACCCCCTATTAATCATTTATTTCTACAGACTACATTCAACAGGATTCTTACTATTAAAGTGATAAATTGATTTCCACTACGGGATGCTCGCTTTCCACGGGCGAGCACCCTCCGCTACAATCAACTAAAAAATGTAGTAACATACGTTAATATCGAACATAAAACCATTTAAACGTAATTAACAACCTAATATCTCCCTAATCAATACACCTGTTAGAGAATAAAACTATTATTACTATGGTTAAAATTGGGCAACACGCCTGATTCTCATTGTCAAAACCATGACGCTTCTTACTATATTTAGAGTCCCATATTAATGAAGATAGTGTATGGTCATTAAAATATACCCTAGACTTAATTGATATGCCTTATAAAGCTTGAGAATGACTATTTTGCATTTTTAATATTTGTAAATTTTTAAAAATTCAGTTATGTTGACAGGGTTACTTATCTTATAATAGAAATATAGGTACGTTTAGTATCATTCAGCTGAAATCTAATTGACTAACATTATAAGCAGGAAAAGAACATTTAAAGATACACAATTGTTCTAATTGCTTCAAGATAGGAGAATCCAAATAGTGTCCAATAACCTAGCAACACTTTTCCCAACTATTGAACTATTAACTGAATGCCCTATTAAATGCGAAAAGAATAAATATATTTTCCATAACGAACACACTAAAACATGGATGATCGTTGATAAAAAGGAAGTATCTGATCGTGAGTATGCTCTACTAGTTTCGCTTTTTAAAGAAATAAAACCGACTCCATCTACTGATAATTCCATATCGGATAAATGGATTCAATTTCTTCAAGATAACGGACCTGTTCCTTTACAAGAGGATAGCGATATACGTATTATTCAGCTTCATTTTAAGGAGGAAGATGGATTAGAAACCGATTTGGAACAAGCTGTTAGTGCATATTTTGACGATGCACTTCAGCTTATTTTCATTTCTTCACATGATGCAGTTCTGATCGAACAGAAGTCATCCTATATACATACCTATGATGATTTCTCATCTTTTATCGTCGCACTTGAAAGTGATTTTTTTTTAAAAGTCCAGATGTATATCGGAAAATTCCATTCGACAGTTGCACCCTTTTCTCTCCATTTTTTAAAAGAAAAAGAATGGTTCATCAAAGGACTTTCGAGAAACCGTTCTGAACAAATTTACACGATGGAAAAGACTTTTCCTTATAGTTTAATTAGCCAAATGTCTGAAGAAATGAAACAGATGATCCGCAAAGAAGTATTAGAACCAATTGAGTACGATATGGAATTACTCCAAACAGTCCAACTCTATTTTGAAAGTGGATTTAATGCTTCTGTTACTGCAAAAGGATTGCATGTACATAGAAATACACTTCAATATCGTCTCATAAAATTCCAAGATATTACTGGGATTTCTGTACGGTATTTTGATGGAGCGCTTGTTTCTTATTGTGCAAGTTTGATAGCCAGTGAAGACAAAGCGCACAATTAATACGTCAGAAAATTGTGCACATTTTACATATGATGTTTTGGCTAAGATTGCTAAACTTTAATATATCAAGAGATATCAAAGGGGTGCTTAATATGGAAAAAATGGTTCTTGAAGATATTTATAAAGTTTATGATGACGGAAGCATGGCCGTTTCTAATTTTAATTTACGAGTGCAAGATGAAGAGTTCATCGTTCTTGTAGGTCCTTCTGGATGTGGGAAATCGACAACACTTCGTATGATTGCAGGTCTTGAAGAAATTTCTGATGGGGAATTTAGCATAGATGGAAAATCTATGAACAATGTTCCTCCGAAAGAACGGGATATCGCAATGGTGTTCCAAAACTATGCACTTTATCCACATATGACTGTTTATGACAATATGGCGTTTGGATTAAAGCTTAGAAAATTCTCTAAAGCAGAGATTGAAAAGCGAGTAAAAAATGCAGCGAGTATTCTAGATCTTGAGCCTTATTTAGATCGTAAACCAAAGGCATTATCAGGTGGACAACGCCAACGTGTTGCACTAGGGCGTGCAATTGTTCGTGATGCAAAAGTATTCTTAATGGATGAACCATTATCCAACTTGGATGCTAAATTACGTGTTCAAATGCGTGCTGAAATTGCAAAATTACATAAGCGTTTGAAAACGACTACAATCTATGTAACACACGACCAAACTGAAGCTATGACAATGGCTTCTCGACTTGTTGTTATGAAAGACGGACTAATCCAACAAATTGGAACTCCTAAAGATGTATATGAGAATCCAGAAAACGTATTTGTAGGCGGGTTTATTGGCTCACCAGCAATGAACTTTTTTGAAGGAACAATAGACAGCGGCTACTTCAAAGCTGGCAGTGTCTTGTTGAAAATCCCTCAAGAAAAACTAGCTATCTTAAACATTCAAGGTTATAACGGTAAAGAAATTATTTTTGGCGTTAGACCAGAACATATTTCTGAGGATCCAGCAGTACTAGCTCAGCTTACTGAATCTACTGTGGAAGCAAATATTGAAGTGTCTGAATTAACTGGAGCAGAATTAATGGTTTATTCCACACTAGACGGTCAACAATATATAGCTCGTTTATCTTCTGATTCTCTTATCCAACCAGGTCAAAAAATCAAACTTGCATTTGATCTATCAAAAAGTCATTTCTTCGATAAAGATACAAATAGTCGAATTAGATAACGAAGAACCCACATCCTGGTAGTCTGGATGTGGGTTTATTTTATTTTAGTTATTATTATCTTCTATTATGGTTGAAACAACACCACGTAATACAGCTTCGTCTTTATACACGCTTGCTTCAATTCGTTCTTCTTTGCCTTTTAATAATGGATGGGTAAGATATTGGCCGAGCTCTCTCTTCACTACCTCAATGAGTTCTGGATGATGATTGAAAACACCACCACCAAGTACAATACAATGCGGATCTAAAAAGACGAGTATGTGATGTATTTCTTTGGCTAAACAAGTAACGGCCTCTTTTATTATAGAAACGGTTGCCTCTTCACCGTGATAATATAACTCCATCATTTCATGCAATTTCAATGAAGGATTATTAAAGTGTTCGCGGCCTGTTGACTCCAATGCAGGACCGGAAACTAACTGTTCTAACGTTGTATCAAGAGTGTCTGTTAGGCTAAATCCAATTTCTCCTGCCATGCCAGCTCCGCGTAAAAACTTTCCTTGATGAATTGAACAACAAGATATACCAGTACTTAGCGTCACATAAACCATGGACTCTTTAGAGAACCCACGGTTTGTATACTCTCCCCAAGTAGCCATATACACGTCATTGTCTATCTTAATTTGTGTTTCGGGAAACTCAATAGCTAATTTATCTGCTAGTGGAAAGGCTCTCCAAGGAAGATTGTTTTGAAAAACTGCTATCCCATTTTCAGAATCGACAATTCCAGGAATTCCTAATGCAATCCCCATAACATCATCCTTATATACACTTGAATTCACTAGTAGATTCTTAAATGAATCTACTAGTGAATGGAATAATTTTTCACCGTCATATTTTTCACTTAGGATAACGTTCTCTTCTACAATGGTTCCATCTTTGCGAAATAAAGCTGTTGCTAATTTAGTACCTCCAACATCAGCTGCTAAAATGTATTCCATTTATACTCACCATCCAATTATGACAATTTAACAACTTGTGTAAGATTACGTGGCTTATCTGGATTATATCCTAGATGGATCGCACGTTGATAAGCAAGTAATTGTAGATATGGTACATAAACTCCATGTCTATTTAAATCGTTAATTTCAGCAGTCAATCTAATAATGTGGTCAGCTTCAAACCCAACAGGTGTAGTTCCGATAGTAAGTACACAGCCTCCAAGCTTTTGAATATCCTTAACAAGTGCTTGATCATAATTAGCAGTTTCTAGTTGAGTCATCAAAATTACAACTGTAGTATCGTCTACTATTGAAATTGGACCGTGTCTAAATTCCAAGTTCGAATAACTTTCACATTCTGTTTGCGTCATTTCTTTTAATTTTAATGTTGCCTCTTTAGCTATACCATTATATGAACCTGATCCTAAGAAGATAAAGCGTTTCTTAGAAAGATCCTCAGCAACAACTTTTGTTAAATCTTCATTCACTAATGCAGCTGTAACCAATTGAGGTACTCGTTTTAATTCATTTAGATTGTCTGTTGAATTTGCTTGTTTTGCAGCAAACACTTGTAGACCAAACAACATATTTGAGAATGATTGTGTCATTACAACGCTCTTTTCAGAAATATGGTCAAGTGCAATCACATTATCTGCCGCAGTTGCCATAGGTGTATCACCATTACATGTAATTGCCAATGTACTAAGGTCAGCATTGCCTTTTAACTGATCTAGTGCAATAAGGATTTCAGATGTAGTTCCTGATCTTGAAATTGCGACAATAAGATATTTTTTCCCTGGGACTATACATGATGATGTATGAAGGAATAATTCAGAAGCTGGAATTGCTGAAGTAAATACGCCTGTCACTGTTTGGAAATATTTAGCTACTGAAGCTGCTATGTAATACGATGTTCCACATCCTGTAAATAGTACTTGATCTACTTCCCCAATTTCGATATTTAAATTCTCAATAATCTCAAGAGTCTTTTGAAGTTGTTCGCCCTGGCCAGTTATCTCTTTATAAGTATACATATTCCTTGTCCCCTATCTATAATTTTATAATTGTAATTTGCTTCATTAATTCTTCTACTTGTTTCAAATCAATGAAGCCAATTTTGCTATACATTGCATTAACTGAACCACAAGCTAATGCCCTTTTATAAGCTACTAAAGGCTCTTCACCATTGGCTAATCCATATAACAAACCCCCTACAAAGGCATCTCCACTTCCTACAGTGTTAACGACCTCTACTTTCGGTGCATCTACTTTAAAATAGCTATTTTGATTGACAAAGATCGCACCTTTTTCTCCTAAACTAAAGCAGGCATGTTCAATTCCATCATCTACAAAACGTTTTCCTATATCTAGTAGATCAGTTTCATTTACAGTTGTTTTGCCGAGAATAGTTGCAATTTCAAATTCATTCGGCTTGATTGCAAAAGGTTTTGCCTTGATGCCATTTCGTAAAGCCTCTCCGCTTGAATCTAGTATTGCTTTTGCTCCGTTTTTATTGATTATTTCAATAATTTCAGCATACGCCGTTGTGGATAAACCTTTTGGTAAGCTTCCGGATAATGCAAACCATTTTACACTTTTTGATTGTTGTTCAACCCATTTGAGCATTGATTGCCATTCCTGTGTTGTAATCTCTGGGCCACTTTCAAGTAATTCTGTCACTTTACCATTCTTTGAATCTAGCAACGTTAAACAGACTCTGCTTTCACCTTCAACCTGAATTAACTCATTAGGAATACTTTTCCTCAAAAGTAATTTACAAATTCTCCCACCGTTAATGCCGCCTGCAAACCCGCCGACTTTGACATTTGCACCAGAAAGTTGAAGCACTTTTGCAACATTTATGCCTTTACCGCCCGCTTCTTGAATTATTGTTGAAACTCGATTCGTACTTCCAACAACTAACGATTCAACTTCATATACTTGATCGATTGCTGCGTTTAACGTGATAGTTGTTATCATTTTTGCAACGTTACAATCTTTGATTTAACTAATTCAATTAGCGCTTCTCGTGCAGGCATAAAGTATTTGCGTGGGTCATTTTCATTTGGATGCTCTTTGAAGAATGTTCGAATCTCTTCTGCGAACATGTCTTTCAATTCAGTAGAGAAGTTTACTTTTGCAACGCCATAATCTAAGGCTTTTCTTAAGCTCTCATCAGCTACACCTGAAGCTCCGTGCATAACTAGTGGAACATTTGTCAAATTTTGAATTTCTTCTAGTAAATCAAATTGTAATTTTGGTTCCTTTTTATAGTTTCCGTGTGCCGTTCCAAATGCAGGTGCAAACGAATAAATCCCTGTTTCACGTACAAATCGTTCAGCAATTACTGGATTAGTGAAAAATGATTTAGAATCTTCAAGCTCAAGATCATCTTCCACGCCACCAATTGTACCTAGTTCTGCTTCTACTGGAACACCGATAGCATTTGCAGCATCTGTTACTTTACGTACAAGCGCAATATTTTCTTCTAAAGGAAGTCTTGATCCATCAATCATAATAGATGTATAACCTGCACGTAAACATTCCATAACTACATCAAATGATTCACCATGGTCTAGATGAAGTGCTACTGGTACTTTTGCTTGTTCGGCAGCAGCTTTAGCCATTGCAACCATATACGGCATTTCTACGTATTTATATGTGCTCGCAGTTGTTTGCAGAATAACTGGTGAACCTGTTGCTTCAGCACCTGCAATTACTGCTTTAATAATTTCTAAATTGTGTGCACCGAATGCACCAATTGCATAATGATTATCATAAGCGTCTTTTAACATTTCTTTCGTTGTTACTAATGACATACTATTCATCCTCCTATAGATGGGTTGTTGGGTTAACTTTAGTTATTTAAAAACTCATAGAAAATTCTATGAGTTTTAATGAAGTTCTGTGTAAAATCTACATCGATCTCCCCGTACAATTGAAATACAAAATTCTACTGGGCGATTATTCGTATCATATGCCGTTCGTTCCAAAAGTAATGCAGGTTTACCTACTTCCGTTTCTAGGAGGACACTTTCTCCCTCTCTAATTAGAACAGGTTCAAAAGCCTCTTTTGCTCGAACAACAATAACGTTATATCGATCAGCCAATAAATCATAAAGGGAGAATGTTCCCACTTCATGTAATACAGACATATCTTGAATAACGGATTTTGGCATAAATGATGATTCAAGAATGATTGGCTCGTCTTCTGCACAGCGCAATCGTTTCATTTCAACAACCATTTCACCTTCAGGGAGTTGTAGACCTTCCCTTACAGTTGCTGAAGGCTCGACTTCCTTCACTTCAAGCACATGATCAGTTGGATGTAGACCTTTTTCTTGTAAAACTCGACTAAAACTATAAAAACCACCTAGTGATTGTTCAAATTTAGGTTTAGAAACAAAAGTTCCTTTCCCTTGTACCCGGTAAAGTGTACCTTCTTGAACTAATTCTTCAATCGCTTTTTTCGCTGTGTTTCTACTTACTTGAAACAATTCCATTAAACGATTTTCAGAATCGATTTTATCACCTGGTTTCCATTCACCTCCTCTAATGCGAGCATCTAAGCGTTGCTTTAGTTGATGATATAATGGAATTATGCTTTTTTGATCTAACGGTTTCATACCCTATTCATCCTTTTCTTACTTCTTCATAACTTCAATATATCATTTTTACATAAAAATTGACATTATTTAAATGTATCATTATTTTGAAAAGCAACTGATCCTCTGCAAATTGTCAACTCTACTACTCCATTCTCCCCTAGAACTACGATGTCAGCATCTTTTCCTACTTGAATGGATCCTTTTCTATCATATAAACCTAGACGCTTAGCTTGATTAGATGAAGTGACCTGAAGTTGTTCGTGTATAGTAAGGCCGAGCCATTTTATAAGATTTAACCTTGCCTTATTCATCGTTATGATACTTCCTGCCAGAGAGCCTGTAGATGTTAATATACATTTCTCATCAGTAACCTTTACCTTTTGACCTCCTAAATCATAAACCCCATCGGACATTCCTTTAGCCCGAATACCGTCAGTTATAACAAGCATCCTTTCAAGTCCTTTCATCTTTAAAACCATTTTCAATAAATCCGGATGAAAATGAATGCCATCTGGAATCACTTCAACATACATATCATCATTTAAAAGAGCACTCCCTACAACTCCTGGATCACGGTGGTGTAACCCTCTCATACCATTAAAAAGATGCGTAACATGTTCTACTCCGTGATTTATAGCTCGTAAACATTCATTATAAGAGCCATCCGTATGCCCCATTGACGGGATTACACCGTTACTTTTAAGTTCTTTTAGCAATTCAAAATTGTTATCTAGTTCAGGAGCAAATGTTAAAACTTTAATTGTATTTCCAGATAGAGTTTGCCACTCTTTAAACAAACTAACATTAGGAGCTAAAATAGCATCTTCCGGTTGTGCCCCTTTTTGTTCTTCATTAATAAATGGTCCTTCAACATGAATGCCAATCATCTCAGCTACACCTGATAGATTACTATCTTCCATATAGCTCGCAAGATTCTTAATAACCTCATTAATATATAGTGTTGGATTGGTCATCGTTGTTGCAAGGAAAGAAGTTGTCCCCTCTTTTGCAAGTGCATGGGCTATTTCTTCAAAAGATTCTTTAGTTGAGTCCATAAAATCATACCCTGCAGCACCATGCACATGTATATCAATCATACCGGGAATAACATATTGTTTATCGGTACAATCAAACACTTGATCCACATTACTATAAAGAGGACATTCTTCCATATTCCCAACCGAGTCAATCTTTTCACCTTTTATATAAACAAATCCATTTGCAACAATTGTATTTTCAAGGACAATTGTTGCGTTAATTAATAGTATATTTTTCATGATATTGTACCTTCTTGAAATTGCTGTTTAGTATTCTTATCTTCTTTCTGTATTGAACCATCCGACTCACCTTTTAACTTAAAAATTTGGGATGACATCCATGTAAGAAATAGTATCGTTACACTTATTCCAAAAAACGGCAGTAGACCTGGTATAAATGCGAAAATTCGATACAGCACATAGAGACCGATAATAGAACCAAGCATTTGGAGTGGAAATGAGATACTTAATAGAAGAGATGTCGAAAAATAACGAGAGAATGGTAAGTCATAATGTGCAAACACTTGGAATATATTCATTACCATTACAGCATAGAAAATCGTAATCATGACAAACAACGTCAACATGAACAAACTATATGTACCGCTCATATTTAACACAATTTTCAAATTGATTATTAGAAAATAACCAATACCAATCAAAATAACGCCAATCTTATTTGAGTTAATGAACTCATCTTTATATGCTTTCCAATAATCTTTAATAAGTGTTTTTAAATCATCCTGACCATGTAACCTTTTTCTCATTACCGAAAATAATCCAACAGTGGCTGGTGATATCCCTAAAATAATGAGACCAAGTAATGTTAAACCAATCCACATTAATTGTAATATAGCGAGCATCGTCACAAATTCCACAAACCAATAGAGTTTCCCTTTCCATCCGTTTAAGTCCAATTATACTACCTCCCTTAAAGGGTAAAACTCATACAAGGAGACCCTTGTATGAGCAATTTTAAATTTACTTTCCATTTTTAGTGCGATCGTATGCTCCTTGAGCAACTTTAAGATATTTTTGTAATCCCATTTTATCGAGAGTTTTCTTGTATTCATCCCACTTGCTGAAGTCTTGTTTACCAGTAATAAAACCTGCAGTCATTTCATCAATATATGTCTGAATATCTGTCATAACCGCACTAACTTTGTCATTTTCGTCAAGCGTATAGTTCAGTCCAGGTAGGATATCTTCGTCTTTAAGAGTGTACGGTTTAGCTTTCTTAGCATTTAGTGCAGATGGTTCTTTTCCTTCAGCACCTTGGAAGAATTTCTGTCTAACCATTCCAGGGTAATATCCTCCTGGCCAAGTTAAATATTCACTAATTGCCTGATCTAGATTTTTCCCATCAGGATTATCTGTAATCGAATCTAAATACTTGAAGTTTCCATCCTTATCTTCTTCATAAGTAACGCCCTCGAAGCCCATAAAGAACATCTTCGAACCTTCTTCGCTATAGAAATAGTCCATCCAGCGAACCATTGCTTCAGGATTTTTCGCTTTATCTGTTATAACGAACATTCCTAAATTTCCAAGTCCATTTGTAACTGCGTTGTAAGCACGTTCGCCAGTAGGACCTTCAAGAACAGGTACACCTACGTATCCATCAAGTTTTAGTAATTCTTTTGGATCAACATCGCCTAACAAACCAACATTGCCTTTAGACGCTTCTGCAGCAAAAACTTGTGGTTCAGTTGTGAAAACATCTTGGTTAATCAATCCTTCTGTATAAAGCTTGTTCAAGAATTTAAGCAATTCTTTGTATTCATCCGTTGCTGGAACAAAGCGGAATTCTTCAGTTCCTTCTTTAAAATCAAGATTTACGTTCATAATCCCTTGCTTATTCAAACCATACGATCCGCGCAAGTAATCAATAAATGGTTTTATCTTGTATCCTCCACCCCATGGAATTTCGTCTGCTTTTCCATTACCATTTGGGTCTTGCTCTTTGAATGCTTTCAATACTTTGTATAATTCTTCAGTAGTTTTAGGCTCTTTTAGTCCTAATTTCTTCAACCAATCTTCTCTAATCCAAGGTGTCCCTGAACGCAATGCTTCAAAATTCGGATCATAAAATGTAGGGAATCCATAAATATTTCCATCTGCCATCGTGACACCTTGTCTTACTGATGGATACTCTTCTAAGATCTTTTTAAAATTTGGTGCATATTCATCAATGTAGTCATTCAATGGAATGAAGACACCTTGCTGTCCATATTTAATTAAATCTGTCTTTGGAAAAGCCGAAGCAAAAAATACTTCTGGATAGTCTCCTGATGCAAGCATTAAATTCCGCTTCTCTATTAACCCCTCAACTTGAGTTGTTTTCCAGTTCACATCAACATTCGTCATTTTCTCGTATTCATCCCAAAGCAATAGTTTGTTCCAGTCTTGAGATGCAAAGAATTTTGCTCCAAAGCCGTCAACTTCGATCTTCTCTTTTACTATTGGCATCCCTGTTTTACTAACGTTATCTGCATTTTCACCTTTTCCAGTAGTTCCTTCATCACTAGAGCAAGCTCCTAAAATGCTAGATGTTAGTAATAGACTTGTTACGATACCAGCAAAATACCTCTTCTTCAAAACAATCTCCCCCTTGTTTATCTGTTTTCTTTGTTACCCCTTTAGTGATCCAATCATAACGCCTTTTACAAAATACCTTTGTAAAAACGGATAAAGCATAAGCATTGGCAAGTTTGCCACAATCAGTACTGCATATTTCAACCCTTCAACACTTAGTTGTTGAGCTAAAAAGCTTTCAGAAGTTGCTTTAATCATGTCATCAGTTTCACCTTGAATAAGTATTTGTCGAAGAATCAATTGAAGTGGGAACTTGTCTTGATCCTGCAAATAAATTAATGCTTGGAAATATGAATTCCAATGGCCTACTGAATAAAAAAGTACCATCACTGCAATTACAGGAAATGATAATGGTAGAACAATACTCCATAGAATTTTGAAATTTCCCGCACCATCAATCATTGCCGATTCTTCTAATTCATGAGGAATAGACTGGAAAAACGTACGCATAATGATAATATTCCAAACTGCAACCGCATTCGGAATAATCATGACCCAAAACGTATTTAACATCCCCAAATCACGAATAAGTAAATACGTTGGAATAAGACCACCACTAAAGAACATTGTGAAAACAATAAATGCCATTATGAATCCGCGTCCCTTTAAATCTCTGCGTGACAAAGGATATGCAGCTAAAATGGTCATAATAATATTCAGAATAGTTCCGAATACCGTATATTTCAATGTGTTCACAAAACCATTAATTATATCCTCGTTTTTGAATACCTTTTCATATGCATCTAATGTAAATTCTTTTGGCCATAACCACAGCTCACCAGATAATATGTACTGTGGGTTACTTAGAGATGCACTGAGAACAAAAACCAATGGATAGATTACTAGTAAAGCGACAATTGCAAGAAATACAAAGTTGATTACATTAAACGCACGATCTGTTTTAGTTTCTCTCAAATTAGTCACCCCTTACCATAGACTTGTCTCATTCACTTTTTTCGCAATTTGATTTACCATGATGAGCATGATGAAGTTAATGAGCGAGTTGAACAACCCAACTGCAGCTGAGAAACTATATTGAGCTTCTAGTATTCCGCTTCGGTAAACGAAAGTTGAGATAACATCAGACGTCGACATATTTAAATCATTTTGCATAAGATATACTTTTTCAAATCCCACTGCCATAACTGATCCAGCATTCAAAATAAACAGAATTACTATTGTAGGCATAATCGCCGGAATGTTAATATGAATAATTCGTTGGAATTTTGATGCACCATCAATCATTGCAGCTTCATGTTGTGCGGGATCCACCGCAGCAAGTGCAGCAATATAAATGATTGAGCTCCATCCCATTGTTTGCCACACATCAGAAACAACAAACAAAGATTTAAACCAACCTGGCTCTGTTATAAAATCAATTGAATTACCTCCAAAAAGCGTAATTACTTGATTGACTAGTCCTTCAGGTTTTAAGAACAGCAATAGCATCCCAACGACAACAACTGTTGATAAGAAATGCGGTGCATAAATTACTGTTTGAACAAATTTCTTATAACGTAAGCTTTTCACTTCATTTAGCATAAGCGCTAAAATGATAGGAACTGGAAATGAAACTACAAGCGTGAAAAGGCCAATTCCTACAGTATTTTTAATAAGTCTCCAGAAATAATAACTATCGAAGAATCTCTCAAAGTGTTTAAACCCTACCCAAGGACTCCCCATAATCCCTTTTGTCGCGATAAAATCTTTAAAAGCAATCTGCAGACCATAAAGAGGAAAGTAATGAAATACAACAAAGTATAAAATAACAGGTGCAAGTAATAGATAAAGCTCCCAATTTTTCTTGAATGATTTCTTCCATTCAATACGAGCACTTTTCTTCACTTTCGGTCTATTATTTAATGGCTGCTTTATTTCACTTTTCTCTATTTCATCTACATAACCTACACCTTCATCCAGTCTAGTCATGGTCACACCCCTTTTCTTACAAACATATTAACTGTGTACGATAGTAGATTCTTGAGAAATGTTAACTACTTTACCACCCGAACGGATAGATTCAGTAGCTGCACATCCAACTGCTACACTCATTCTTCCAGCAAATGGAGTTGTAAGAGGTTGTTTATTACGCAAGATTAATTCAACAAAATCTTGAGCGATTTTCGGATCTGCTCCGCCATGACTACCCTCTTCTGGTTTCATTTCGTATGTTACATTACTAAACTCTTTCACAGTGTTAGTTTTACGTGTTTTCAAGTAAATTTTATCGTTTACATCATCGTTTTCTAAACGACCTTTTGTTCCGATAAATGTATAATTACGTTCATAATCTGGTGTGAAATGACATTGTAGATATGATGCCTTAATGCCGCCTTCAAGTTCCATAATAAGCATATTGTTGTCTTCAACATCGATTTCTTCTCGGAAAGCACATTCCGTAAATGTATGTGGAACGTATTCAGGACACTTATTCTTTAGATCACATTCAGGACATGTTAAATTGTTTGGCTTGTCTCCTCCGTAATAATCAAGTGAACCAAATGCTGAAACTTTCGTAGCATATTTTCCTGAAATCCAATGAATAACGTCAAGATCATGTGAACCTTTTTGTAATAGAAGAGAAGTTGTATTTTTTGAATTCCCGTGCCAATCGTGGTAGTAGAAATAACCTCCAAATCCTACGAAGTGACGAACCCAAATAGTTTTTAATTCGCCAATAGCACCCGAGTCAATGATGTCTTTCATAGTTTGGTACATACTCATATAACGCATGTTAAATCCAACCATTAAATGTTTACCTGATTTTTGCCAAGCTTCAATAATTCGGTCACAACCTTCGACCGTAATAGCTAGTGGTTTTTCAGAATAAACATGTTTTCCAGCTTCAAGAGCCGCAATCACATGTTCTTCATGTAAATAATCTGGGGACAATACTGCAATTGCATCGATATCATCATGTGTTAATAATTCTTTATAGTCTTTTGTTAAAAGCAACGGGGAGCCGATTTTTTCTTGAAACTTATCTAATCTTTCTTGAGATAGATCAGCGAGTGCAACAACCTCCGATTCACCCTCCGGTTTGTGCCAATACTGGGCAAGTCCACCACGTAATCCTGCACCAATAACACCAATTCGTACTTTTTTCATTTTGCCACCTCATCTATTTTTTAATTATTTAAATAACGGGGGAATATTTCCTGATTTCAGGAAAACGTTTTCCTGAATTATTCTAAAAAACTAATTTGCGATTTTTATGTAGATTGGCGAACTAATAATTCAAATGGCAATAAAGTTTTCAACGCCAATTTAGGATTATCTTCAATTTGGCTCATTAACGTTTTTGCTGCAATTACACCCATTTCATATTGTGGAACAGATACAGTTGATAACGCTGGAACAATGTATTGTGCCATTTCATTATTATCTATTCCAATGAATGCAATATCACTTGGGATATGAAGCTCTAGTTCATGTGCAGCCCGCATTGCTGCTATTGCAAGTAAATCACCTGCACAAAAAATCGCGGTTGGACGATTAGTTTTCGTCTCACCCAATAATTCTTTTGCTGCTAGATAGCTTCGTTCCATGCACCAATCAGAATTTATGATACAGCGCTCTTCAATTGTTAATTTGAAATCATTCATAGCCTTTTTATAGCCTTTGAAACGTTTTTCTTTCTTCATTTCAATTCCAATTCCACCGCCGATGAAACCAATTTTACGATGACCTTTTGTGATTAAATGTTCAACAGCTTGATATGCAGCTTCTTCTCTATCATAATCCACAGTAGCAATTGCATGATCACTATAGTTAAAGTCCACGCCAACAACAGGAATCAATTCCTTAATCTCAAGAAGTTTTTTGGGGTCAACTTTATCAATTAGTAATACACCATCTACTTCTTTTTCTCGAATTATTTGATGAAAAAGTGCATCATCTTCTAAATCCTCATTGCTTATCAATAATAACGTGTAGCCCGCATCATTTAATGTTTCACTAATGCCTGAATAAATTTTAGAAAAATAGGGGTTAGTTTCCGCCAAACGTGGACTTGCGAGCCATGCTATCCTTTTTGTACGCTTTTTCTCTTGTGCTGAAGATGATACAAGTTGTCTCGCATATTCATTTGGTGTGTAGCCTAACTCTTTCACTGCTTTCCATATCTTCTTCTTCGTATCAGGGTTCACATTTCGTGAAGGATCATTTTTTATGACGCGAGAAACTGTCGTAATTGAAACACCAACATGTTCTGCTATTTCTTTTAATCTGACCATTTAATGTACCTCATTCCTTTGCAACCGTTTTCAATTCCTATTATTATACAGCATATCTCTTATAGGAAGTTATTCACACAATTAATATCAGGTCAACAGGTTGTAGGTACAACTTCGATCAAAAAAAATAATGTATTTTTTATATTCTGAAAATTGTTACTAAATACAATATATAATTCGCAATATTAATTGTCAATATATTTTTTTATTTACTCTATTAACATTATTTATCATTAAACTGACGTTAATATAATGTTTTTTTTTAATAGTAAACAATTTATAAACTGGAATTATCAGGAGATTCAAGCATTTTTTTAATATTTATTTTACTATTCTCTGAACTTAAAAATAGACTTTTTTATTCCTAGAATTAAATTCAAAAGCTGCTAGAAATGAAAGGCAATTTTAGGGAAATATTAGTATGTATTGCTTTATCGAAGCTCTATATTATATATTTGTTTTTTCAAATATTATGATAATTGATGTTCGATTAGTCAATATATAATATAAATATAGGATTTCAAATATCTCTCCAAAATAATAGAGCATTCTTCTATTAAAGAGATGCCCTTAAATATTTCAAATCGTAATCTCTTAGATAGTATTTCTAGCTTGCGGTACTTTCCCTACCCCGTATTGTTTACAAAGGTATTTTATAGTAATCACTACTTGCTCATGTTTGTACAACATTTTTCGTAAAAATATTAATAGTCATCCCAATAACAAGTACTGTGATAATGGAGAGAAAAAAAGTGTCAAAGGATAATATGAGGCCTCCTAAAAAAATAACAATTGAATCAATGAAGAGAATAAGACTGCCAACATTTATACCCGTTTTATCACTTATGAACTGGGCTATAAGATCTGTGCCACCTGTACTTGTCTTAAACCGTAACATTAATCCATCGCCTAGACCTATGAGAATTCCCCCTAAAATTGAGCTGTAAACTGCATCAATATGAACTAGGAAATGAACAGATTCTAAAATATCAATAAAAAAAGAAGAAACAATCAAACCATGTAAACTATTATAGAAATAATCTCTGTAGTGAAACCAAGCAATAATAAAAATGGGGATACTTAAAAGTATAATTATGAGTCCGACCTTGAGTCCCCATATGTAATTAGAAATTAACCCTAAACCTATAATACCCCCATCCAATACTTCGTATGGTGCTAAAAATAAATTTATACCTAAAGATACTAAAATACTGCCAACAATCACTATTATACTTTTTTTCAAAAAACACATAAGCTTTACCTCCAAAAATTCCACATGTAGATACCTTATGCAATCATCTAATTGAACATGTAAAGCTATTTCTCCATACCTCGCTCCTTCAGCTACTATTTCCATACTAGATTAGCTGTGCAGAGATAGTAAAGTTATTTAATTTTAGTCTTAGAAATGCAATACCCTCCTCCCTGTTAATTTGGTAGGAGGATATTGCATTTGTTTAAAAAATAATTACATTCCAGGGAAAATAATAAAGTTATTTAATCTCGTAAGGCGAAACGTCACGAGTGCTTTATGATAAAAGAAGTAGAAGGGGGGCGATAAAAATAAACAAACGAGTTCTCTTTTACATTACATTTAAGGAAATTGGTATGTCAACACTAAACTGGACAACTTTTATAAGGACTGCTGCTTGAATTCCACCGGTGTTAAATAGCCCAGTGTTCCATGAATTCGAATA
>NZ_JBNNTI010000047.1:0-27250 GCF_050278625.1 Viridibacillus sp. NPDC096237
GACGTTGACGTGACATAGTAGCACGCTCCTTTAAGTTGGTAGTCTAAGTGTAATAGCCCTTATTTTTTTTGTCCAACTTAGTGTAGCCGATTCACCTAAACAAAATATTGAGAATGGGTATAGAAAATATAATCATTTTGATATATATAATATAACAACAGTAAATTTCTATAGAGAAATTGATATTGAAATTAAAAAAATCCAGGAATTAAGAAAAAGTAAGAGTATAGAGGGAATAAAATCATTATTAGAAGAAAAAGAACAAGATGTTTTAGAGGAAATAGAATATAAAAAGCTTCTTTTAAAAAAGCTTCAGATAGTAAAAAAAGATTGCGAAAAAATCAAACAATTCTTAGGAGAATACACAATAAAAGAAATGAAGCCTTTAGAAATAAAGGGAGAAATAGAACATTTTACTGCGTATGATGAATATGAAACTCTAAAAAAGAACACAGACAGCTTAAAAAAAGCAGTTACTCTAACATCTTTAAGAAGAGTCATAAGTTTCAATGAAGAAGGTATTATAGAAGATAAGTTTATTATTGTAAATGTTGTAGAAGACTTTGATAAAGAAATAGAAGGTGAAATTCTATCTCATCCAAAATGCTTTTATACAGTTATTGAAGATGGAAGATGGTCAACCGGTGGAAAAAGTATTGATCATAACGTGGAAGCTAGTTTAAGAAAAGTAGCAATAGAAAAAGGGTATGAACTTTTGGGGCTAGTTTATATAAATCTATTACTTACCACTTATGAAGATGGACTTGAACGTATATTTTTAGAAATTTATGCACCTATAAAATAATGCACAAGTATTGACCTGTGAGTAACCCCTAGGTTTAAGCTTAAGGTATTAGTAAATATGAGCGTTATTATATTTACGAAATACTTAGTTTGAAATGGGGATTATGTATGAATAGAGAAAAAAAACTAAAAAAACCAGTAGCAAGTTTTATTCTACTAACCAATGTCATTTTTTTGCCACTTTTTTGTCTTGTAGGAGCCATAAGTATGTTAGGATTTCCCGCATGGATTTTTGAGGTAATGCTCTGTGTATCAGCTTGGTCCTCAACCTTTGCTTTTGCAATCCTCTTTAAAAAAATCTATCCTGGGCAGAGTTTGATCCAATTTACAAAAGATAAATTCAAGAATAAACTTAAATTTTCTGTGATTTTTACTGTGATCATGATTCAAGCATTCATATTTTTGATGATTTTGACTATCGTATCTAATAACAGTGAAGTAGACTCTATTTTTACTATTACTTCATGGGGAATGCTGTTCTATTTCTTTATTAAAAACCTTCTTGCAGGGCCACTTGGAGAAGAAATAGGGTGGAGAGGTTTCGCTCAAATTGAGCTTCAAAAGAAGCATTCACCATTAACAGCTTCGATAATCATTGGATTTTGGTGGGGAATGTGGCATCTACCCATATGGTTTACAACAGGGCTTGTGGGTATTGATTTAATCAAGTATATACTATTCTTTATGATTGCAATGATGTCTACTAAGATCGTCATGACAGCGTTTTATAACTTAAATCAGAATTTAATGATCCCAATCATCATCCACCAATTCTTTAATTTTTTTATTGGCATAATAAACGGAAACTTAATTGACTTAATCATGTATAACGCAATTTTTTATTTAGTAGTAGCAGTTTTAATCATCGTTATAAATCCCAAAAAAGTATTATATAGAAAGGAAGATACAAACATTATTAATGGAAAGCATTACATGATTTAGTAATAGTTTGTACAGCTATACACTTAAACTATCGAGAGCGTTAGTTGAATAAGGTTTAATAAAATTATCAAACTTTTTTATAAAGAAATGAATCGATTACATTAAATAAGAGCATGTTTTGATTAATCTTTTTCTAAAACATGCTCTTTATACTTGTCTTTATATCAAGGTTATTAGTAATAATTTAATCAAACTTTATTTTAAATCTACAATAAGACCGTTGATTTCCGCTACGATGGACGCTTTCACTAGTACCTCAAGAACCTCTTATAAGATTTCCCTAATTCGTTAGCACAAATATTAATCAGTATAAGTTACACTTACAATGCAGAAAAAGGTCAATACGTTTTTGCAACAACTACGGGTGAATCTGTTCCAGACGCATTCAAAACACCGTCAATCGGACAAACCATCAAAAATGTCGGTGAAATTAATGCTCAATTTAATTAAGAATGGCACTAAAGCCTAGAGAGTATTCTCTCGGCTCTAATGCCATTCTTAGCAATATTATTTTGTATAGCCATACATTCAGCTACAGATTGTAGTCTTGTCACTAAATATATTCGGCAATAGAACTTAATTTGCTTGAAGGATATTTTTTCCTTTCTTATTAACTCGTCTCCAAAGGTAAACGGAGTACACTAATAAAACGAAGAAGATAATGTATGCCGATGTAATTGAGCTTTCGACATTCCCCATTAAGTTGAAAAAGTTGTTAAAGCCGTGGAACAATATTGTAATGATAATCGAATGCCCATCCATTACAAGTAATGCAAGCACTAGCCCTACCACAAGCGCATATAAAATTTGAATAATCGTGTCTTCAACTGACTGGCCTCCTATTAACTGTAAGGAGTGTGTCACGCCGAAAAGTATACTTGAAACCCAAACCGCCACAAGAGTGCCTTTTACCGATAAAATTCGAAGCATCATCCCTCTGAAAATCGTCTCTTCAATAAACGCAACGATTAAAAATTGCATGATAAACATAGCGAAAAGGTTAGGAACAGATTTGAAATTTAAGCCGTTGGTACTATATATAATGATACATAAAACAAGAAATAGCGGTACATAAAGCAATAGATTTTCTTTGTTAAGATGAACCTTTACAAAGAAATATTGACGCCATTTCTTTTTATAAGCTATATATAGGAAAAGAATGATTGCTAATGGAACTAACATAATAAATTGTAAATATGGGCTAGTAGGTTCAGTAAGCGTTGCAAGGGCACCATTTACCATATAAAAGACCATCAAAAGAAGTTCCAAACCAATAATTTTAAAGACAATTCTTTTGTTCATCCAGCAATTCCCCTTCTCTGCTAAATTTCTTGAATCCGTTCATCTTATGAAAGTTAAAGAGTATACATAACTAAAATACAAAGCTGTGATACTTTACCAGCTTTGTATTAACGAAATATTCCCACTATTGAACTTGCATTTTTCCATTAATAGAGCGTTTAGTAATCAACAATCAACTATTCTATTCTCTTTTCAAATCAACTTTATTTAATAACAAATACGTACAAGCCCATAAGATGCTGGAAACAATCAATAACCAACCAAAAGAAGCAAGAGCTTGTTGTTTATATACTTCTAGGAAGAAGTCAAATAAGTTGGAGCGAATAAAAGGTAATGATGCAGATAATACCATTACTACTGAGACGCTAATAGGCCCAGCTAATCCCCATTTATAATACAATGCACCACTCAGCAAAGCTGCACTACTAACTAATACACCTATACAAAAATCAACCCAAATATTAGTAACAATTAATGAATGATCCGTAAAAATGCTACTCCAACTAAAGAGGTTAAAGTGTTCTATACTAAATGAAGTTTGCAATTGTTTTACAATGACTAGAATGATGATATTGATTAGCACCATTAAAATGACATTTTGAATACGGCTCAAAATAGTTGCTTTTATAAATTCTCCCCGTGTTAAACCAAAATGAATGCAATAATTAAAGTGTTTTCGCATTAAAACATAACTAGATATTGCCAGAAAAATGTAAATTGCTACATTGTTCGTAAACTGCGTTGTAAAGTTATTGACGGTTACTGTGAGAATAAGGTTAAGTGTTAGAAATAATAATAAGAATCCCCAGAAGATACTTTGTGTTTTTATGTTTCTTACTTCCAAAATCTTTTTAGCTGTAAGTACCCGATTCATAGAATTTGTTCCCCTTTCTCAGTTACATGAACAATAATGTCTTGCATATTCAACACATT
The DNA here is from genome assembly GCF_050278625.1 of Viridibacillus sp. NPDC096237. NCBI lineage: Bacteria > Bacillati > Bacillota > Bacilli > Caryophanales > Caryophanaceae > Viridibacillus > Viridibacillus sp. NPDC096237. The sequence continues at coordinate 3,982 of NZ_JBNNTI010000047.1, forward strand.
TTTCTTACAGTTTGGTGGCATTTCATTTTGTATATGTGATTGATCGAAGACGATGATTTCTCCATTCCCCATAAAATGTTTTTCTTCCAAAATGGTAAATTCATTCTTTATTTTCTCAAGTTCTTTTGTCGGTCCTGTAATCGCATAGACTTTCTCTTTCAGCTCATCCGTTTGGATATTTAAAAGCAATTTCCCTTTATTAATAATGTAAACTTTTTGAAATAAGGAACTTACTTCATCAATTAAGTGAGTTGAAAAAATAATCGTACGAGGAACTTCCATATAATCATTCAGAAGAAATTTATAAAATTTCTTTCGAGCATTCGCATCCATACCGATATATGGCTCATCGAAAATTGTAATTTCGCATCTACTTGAAATACCTACCGTTACTCCAACCGCGGATTCCATCCCTTTAGATAATTCCTTAATTTTCTTTGTGCTATCTAAATCGAAAAGAGTTAGAAGTGATGTTGCAATCTCATTATTCCAGTTCGGATAGAAGTTTTTACTTAGTTTCAATAACTCAGAAATTTTCATATCTGGAGGAAAATTATTTCCTTCCTGAATAAAACAAACTTTACTTAGCACCTTTTGGTTATTAAATGGTTTTTGATCATTTACATATACTTGACCCGAAGTCGAAGCCCACTCACCTGCGATAATTTTCATTAGTGATGTTTTCCCAGAACCGTTTTTACCTAGAAATCCAACAATTTGATTTTCTTCAAATTCAAAATTTAAATTATCTAAAATCATATGACCTTTTATTTTCTTAGAAACATTTTCTATCTGAACAGCAGTCATGTTTATTCCCCCTGATTATCAATTAGTTTCTTAACCTCATCAATCGAAATCCCTAGACGATTCGCTTCTTCTAATAATGGCTTTAAGAAAACATCGGTAAATTCATTTTTTCTCTGTTGTAAAATCCTCGCTGTTGCTCCTTCTTTTACAAACATACCTATTCCCCTTCTCTTGTATAAAATCTCATCCTCAACTAGTAAATTTAAGCCCTTCCTCGCAGTTGCTGGATTAATCTGATAAAATTCCGCTATTTCATTCGTGGAAGGTACTTGTTGCCCTTCGAGAATATTGTTATTCAAAATTTCATTCGAAATGATTTCTGAAACTTGTTGGAATATCGGTACTTCACTATTTACATCTAATTTCAAAGCCTCTCCCCCTTATACTAACCACCCTTAGTTAGTCGGTTAGTTACTTGTGTAACTAACTATATAACGATATGTAATTAATGTCAATAAATAAATTTAATTCCTTTTCATTTGAATTTAAATTCATTATTCTTAACAAAAAAACTCAAAGTCACATTTATGACTTTGAGGTAAAGATTTAGCAAGCATCCTTTTAGGACAATTCGCTTTCTAATTTATGTATTCATGTTTTGTTGCTATTAATGGTTAATAAATCTAAGGGTGCTTTGACAATTATGAACATGTTCTCTGAGGTGAATATATCATCCGTTATATTACGAATAGTAATTAGTGTCTTTTGATTATATACAAGGTATTTGAAAAACCTCTTTATGATCGTATTGCTAGACAGTTGCAACTTCACTTTCAAGTCCAATTTTCCACCTTTCCCTTATCACACATTAACTTCGAAATTTATACAATTCAACATATAATACATAGGGTTATATGATTGTCCCATAGATACATCATTCTACTTTTTTATTTGTTATGATGATATGAAAAATCACATGTATTTTTATTTCAAGGAGGATGGAGAGATTGTTCCCAATTTTAGAAACAGAAAGACTGATATTAAGAGAAATCACAGTAGATGATACCCCTGCAATCTTCGATTTATTCTCTAATAATGATGTCACTCGCTACTATGGTATGGACTCGTTTACAACTACTAACCAAGCTAAACAGCTAGTAGAAGTCTTTGCGAAAAACTATAAAGAAAATCGAGGGATTAGATGGGGGATTGAGGTTAAGCATCATGAAGGGATTGTAGGAACAATCGGATTTAACGCATGGCACCAGAAGCATAAGAGAGCAGAGATTGGTTATGAACTTCATCCAAATAATTGGGGGAAAGGATATGCAAGAGAAGCTGTTTCTAAAGTAATAGAATATGGCTTTAATTTTCTTGATTTAGAACGTATTGGTGCAATCGTCTATTTAGAAAATGAAGCATCTAGTACATTATTAACAAAACTAGGATTCGAAAAAGAAGGTATCTTAAAAAAATATATGTATCAAAGTGGCACTTCATATGACACGACTAGTTTTTCCTTATTGAAAAATAGATTTTAACTTTAGATGCTATCAAAAATCATTTAAATAATTCATCACAACAAAAAGGATTTCCTTCAACATAATAAGCTAGATATTTATAGGATTAATACATTGATGCATGCTCATATATAAAACAAAGTCCGAAAAGAAAATTGATTTTTCCCTTCGGACTTTTAACTTTTCTTACTCAAATTAAATAAATCTACAAAATCTCTCATATGAAAACTTTGAAAATTATATTTCCTCTTTAAATAATTCACATGTTTTAATATTTCTTCAAGAAATTGAAGGTTTTTTTCGATGTTCTTTCCAAAATTATGTGGATGCCACCATAAATGATAATACTCATTGTTTTTAGCTGCTTTCGTTAGACTTTTTTTAATTCTTTGTAAACGAAGTCTCTCTAATATTCTTAATTTATTACTATATGGTCTTAAAAAGCGGCTAGATGGTATATTGATAATCGGGTGGGTATCTACTTTCTCTAATTTATAACTATGATGACCGGATATATTTATATAATTATCGGCTAATCGAAGTATTCGCTTTATTGTTGTATTCATTTCTTTAATGTATGGTCCATATATCCAGCTATCTTCATTCCCACGATAAGCAGTTATTCCATATTCATTACATAACTTCAGATAATCATAATTAACTTGGTTCCTCGGAAATACTAAGGAAGTAACGTCCTCTTTTAAATTCACTACCGCTTGCAAATCCTTTTCAAAATGCTCAACTCGCTGTCCGGCTTCTAGGCAATAGTAATGAGTGAAAGTATGTGAGCCGATTTCTTGGTTTGGAACTTCTTTAATCATATGAATAAGTGAATTTCCGTAATGATACAAATCATCTTGTTCATCTTTACCGACTTGATAAAGGTTTTGTTTTGCCGATAATGTTTCATTTTCATATGGGATATCTAAACTTTCCAAACAAGTTAAGAGTTCTTTTTTATCTTTACAATGAACCATTCCGACAATTGCCCAAGTGGCATGAATATCATACTTTTGAAATAACTGTAGTATTCTAGGGATTGCTAAGCGAGAACCTAAAATATTTCCCCCGTAATTTTCAATAGTAAAAACATCATGTACTCCCCAATTCAGTTCAAAATCTAATGAAATAATCAGAGCCCCCAGTTCTTCATCCTTTCCTCATTTTTTTGCACGTATCCAAAGAACGAATTGACCAATTCTTGAATTGGCTTTATATCCGGAATAAACATGAGCTATTTCTCCACCAAATTCCATTTTGAAATTTCGAATATTTTGATTCGCTGTAAGCCCACCCATATCAAAAATCTTATGTTTTTGTTCTTTTAAAAAAAGTATGTTTTTCCAAATCAAATATCTATTTGCTTCACTTAATAACCTTTTTTCTTCAGTTTTTTCTTTCATCCGAAAATGGGAAGCAGAATATAAGCAAAAAGCTATGCTCCCGTCCGTTATATACACTCGATAACAAAGGACTTCCTTTGCTTCATTCATAACTTTTGTAATAACAAGAGCATTCTTAACTTTTAACTTATTCATCGTATTTACAACATCTTCCATCAACGGTTTTTCAAGTACTTCTATATATAAATTCTTGCATACAGCTTTTTTTATTTGCTTTCTATTTGTACGATGTAAACTTTTATATAATTCTTCTTCACTTTTCGTTAAATCGATATACAGTGTTTCCAATTGCTGAAGTTGCTTTTTAGGGACTAGGGAGTGTGAGAAACCTTCAATATCTGCTAGCTTTTCACTTGAAACTCTCTCTCTCAAAAAATAATAGCTGTTCACTTTGATACTTAAAAATTTTCTCTCTAATAGAATAATAAAAGGCACCTTCTCTTTTAAATTTCTACTTCTTTTTTATTTTTTTCTTCCCTAAAATTCTTGAGTAAAAAAGCCTTTCAGTGAATTCAAAATCATATGACTCAAGTGTTTGAATACTCTTCCGATCACGTCTATTTACATGCACAAAAATGTACTTTGGTCGATAGTTTACCTGGGCAAAAGAAAGAATCTGCGCTAAATTTTCATTTTCCCAATCCCTAATATAAATACTTTTTTTCTTTAGATTTTCTACTACTTCAATGTCGTCTAACCGAATTACATTTTCATTGACCCAAAATGCTTTATTCACATCAGTTGAATAATAACCTTTATAACCGTTATATATTTTTTGCAACATTTCTTTTCGATTCTGCTTTATTTCAAGAGCTATTTCAGGAGTTACTATTTCAAAGTGACTTTTTGTTTTTATTTCTCTAACGGTCAATTTAGCTATTACATATTGTTTTCTCTCGTATACAAAAGGGCTCAACCTATTTTTCCAAATATCTTTCCATAAATGAAATTTCTCCTTATTTCGTAGATAGTATTTTAATTTACCAATCGTGTTTCTTCGAAAAATAACAACTGAATAATGCTTCCTAAGCTTAGAAAATATAGTTTCTTTTAGCCATAGAATATTTCGAAACATCCTTGCTCGTAAAGTATTGGTAGAAAAAACTGTTTTTCTTGTATAATCAAGATCTGTATTCCACTCTAGTTTATAAGGTTCGTATCCTATGCTCATATCAAGTTTATGAAACTCATCGTCTATATTTCTTTTAATTTTCTCTTTAACTAAAATCCTGCCAGGACCGTAGACATCAAAATCAGAATCATGTCCTAAAACATACCCCAAATATCTTCCTCTACATGCAAATCCATACGTAAATGCAATCATTTCATTTCGTAATTTTAAAGTGGATAAGCGTACACGTAACTTTCCACTATTCTGTTCAGCCAAGTATTTAAAAAAAGATTGCTTTCGATTACTAGAAAATCCGCTTGTATCATTTTTCTTTTGCCATCGTTTCTGATGCACTTTAAATACTTGATTTATCTCCGTTGCAGGAGAGATCTGTAGTTGAACATCACCTAGTGCTCTCAACCTTTTTTCCCTTCGATCCAACCCATGCAACTTGTAACGAGGTTTCAAATACTCTACATAAGAAATATTTTTTAGATCAATATAAGGAGTGACAATTCGATAATATCGTTCCTTCATATTTCTAGCTTTCAAATAATTCGAAAGTTTAAAATGTGTTTCTACACTTTCTAATAATCCATGCAAATAAAAGACTATACTCTTTTTCTCTTTTATTAACGCATCAAATACAAACATGATGACACGATCCAAGTCTCTTTCCCTTGCAATTATATCCATATAATTAGCATCTCCAAGAGCTAAAAAATGCAGAATATAACCGTACCAGGTTTTTTCTGATTGGAATGGAAAAAATGCAATAATGCAATCATTTTCTTCTACCGCATATATTTCCACTTTCTCATCCTCACAAAAAAATTTCCACCAATTATAAACAAATTCATACTCTATAAATGGATTCGTATTCTCATTTTCTTCTAAAATAACCGACCATTCTTTCTCGTATCTTCCCAAGTCCATATAGGTAGTAATCTTAATGAGCTCCAAATTATCCTCCATTCGGTTTAGGTTTGTTTTAGATGGATTTTATCCCGCAAGAAATTTACTAGTAACTTTGATTCTTTTACTTTTAACAGCGTAATGATCGTGAAATAAATAATGCTTCCTAAAAGGATACTTATACCCATTTTTAAAAATATGCTCCAATCTGTGAATACATATTTGCTGAAAAAATATAAGAAAAACCCCATTATACTGGATGCTACAGTTACTTTCATAAAGGTGATTAAGTTCCCCTTCAAACCGAATGCACCTATTTTTTTTCGAAGCTTAATACATAAAAGAGTAGAGCAAAAAAGGGCAGAAATACTTGTGGCTAATGCAATCCCACTAATCCCCATATACGAAGATAAAATAACGCTTAAGATGATGTTCAAAATAACTGCAATAGAAGCATTATACATAGGGGTTTTCGTATCCTGAAGAGAGTAAAAAGACCGATTTAATATTTCACGGACACCATACCCTATCATCCCTATTGAATAGAAGAAAAGTGCATGAGTTGTCATGTCTATTGCACGTTCATCAAAATGTCCATGTCCAAAAAGTAATCTTATAATAGGTTCAGCTAGAATCATTATGCCAATACTAGCAGGAACTACGATCAAAATGACAACCGAAATTACTTCACTAATTGACCTTTTAAAGTCTTCCTTATTTTTTTGAACAGCCATATTAGAAATGAGAGGAAACATTACCGTAACAAATGAAAGAACAAAAATACCTTGTACAAAATCATTTAATCGACTGGCATACGTCAAAGCAGAAACTCCTCCTTCCACTAAAGTAGAAGCAAGAGTTTTATCAACCATCAAGTTGATTTGGTCAATGGATATACCAATCATTATTGGAAAAACGATAACTGCCATTTTCTTTATATTCTTGTCGTTAAACTGCACAATCGGAACATATCTATAATTTGTTTTCTTTAAGGTGGGGAATAAGAAAAGCAGTTGTACGAACGCTGCTAGAACACTTCCAATTGCTAATGCAATAATATTCGTTTGAGTACTAACAATAATTGAAATGATAATAATAAAATTGAAAGGCAAGCCAACCATAGCAGGTATTGTGAACTTTCCATACAACTGTAAATAACCTATAAAAAGCTGAGTAATGCTAGTAAAATATATACCTACTAACCCTATTCTTGTAAAGAGAACAGCCACCCTTAATGTTTCTCCATCAAAACCTAACGCAAACAGCTTTACTAACAAGTTAGAAATTAGAAGACCAATTAATATGACACCAGTAGTTACTATTACTACAATATTGATGAGATTATTCGTAAAATATGTAGCAGATTGATGCCCTTCTCCATGTTCGATTTGCTTAAATAATGGAATATAAGCAGTAGTTACCCCTGAAATAATAAGACTAAACAATACAGATGTAATTGTAATGGAAATAATATATGCATCACTCGTAGAAGTAGCACCGTAAAAAAAGGATAGTGTGATATCCCGTAGAAATCCAGAAACTTTTGATAGAACTGTAATAACCATCAAAAGAATGGCAGTCTTTTTTATAGTTTCTATGATTTGTCCTTCTTTTCTATTTATTTATGTTATAACGCTATACTTTTTAACGGCATTACTCCCTTTATACATTCCTCATCATATAAATATTTGAGGAATCAAATTCCTGTAGGTTTTTTATTACAAAAAGGAGTAAAAGGAAAAAACTTTCATTAGACATTGCATTTAGCGATAAATAGCTAATTCCCATACAGATAATAGGTAGCCAACTTATGAAATCATTTTTTATATTCTTTCTTTTAGCACTTCCATATTTCAAAAGTGTTGCTACAAATGTCATAAAAACTAGGAATCCTAGTAATCCCCAAACAACTAATAGTTCTAAAATAATATTATGTGCCTGAAGTTGAATGCCTGATCTAAGGTGATAATCTTGAATTCCTATTCCGAAAATCATATCTTTTGTATCTGACATTAATAATTGAAGATATTGTTCCGCGAGTACATTTCTATTACTTGTAAGAGCTGATGGATCACCAATGAAATCTGTAAACCTAGAAAGTAGTACGTTAATTATTGACGTAAAATCCGCAATAAAGAAGATAGAAAACAGAAAGAGAATACTAAACACAGAGATAATAAAAAACAGTATTTTTTTATTTTTCTTCATTTTAAAAATGATCTTAATTAGTAATAACATCAATAATAGTGAGATAACTAGTAAAAACATTCTCGACAAGCTTAGTACACCAAAAGCAACAAACAAAACAAATACTAATGGATAAATGAACTTAAGGAGTTTTTTTGTCTCTCGATTTACGAGATACAGTAGTAAAAACAAAGAAATCATGATATACATTGAAAAATAATTAGGATCTCCTGCCCCACCTTTAAATCTAATAGTCGCATTATTTGTCATTAGTGTTCCGTATTTCTCATAAAAATCTAATACACCGTATATTATTGAAATAAATACACCCGTGATAGAATGTATAATTACTACTTTATGATTATATGTTTTCAGAGAATAAAAAAAATAGAAAGAAACGTATAAAATAGCAACACTCCAACTAAAAAGCAATATAATCGATTTTATATCATAATAAAAAATGTGACTCCATTCATAAGCAATATATAATCCAATAACTAAAAGAAAACTTTTATTAACGGGATTCTTAAAATTTGATATGCATACTTTAAATAAAGCAACTGCCATTAATACATTTATTATTGGCACAGTCATACCTGAAATAGGGATAAACATTACTGCTAAATTGGGAATTAATGAAATTAAAATTGCAAAAGAATAGTCTGTTGATATGAATAATATACGGAAAGCTAAATAAGTACCTAGGCAATAAACCAAAATGTTAACATTTAACAACTTGTCACTTAAAATACAAAATCCGATGATATATAAGTCTATATAACCTAAACTTTTACTGAAGAATCTCCCTGTTTTTTTAGAGGTATAAGGTAAATTTTCTTTTAGAAGTTTAGAGGACACTACAATACACCTGCTGCAATTGATTCTTATAATCTTCCATATTAAACATTTCTTGCGCTTTTTTAGAAGCCCTTAAAGACATCGCTTCATATTCATTCTCTGAAAGTGAAAGTGTAATTATCGCGTTGATAAATTCTTGATCGTCCTTACAAATAACTCCACAATTACTATTAACAATACTTTCTATTCCTTCAAGTTTAGGAACTACTATTGGCTTGCCCATGGATAACGCTTCAATCGCAACCATTGGTAACCCTTCAGATTTAGATGTCATTACTAGGATTTTTGAATTTTGTAATATTGGATATGGATTATTCATAAATCCTATTAAATCAATATTCTTCTCTAACTCTAATTTCTTTATTAAATCACTACATTGTCTTTCTAGGCTTCCTTCCCCCATCATAACTACTGAAACGGTTGGCATCTCTTTTACTAATTGAGAGATAATATTAATAAACCGGAATGGATCTTTTACATCTTCTAATCTACCTACAAATGCTACGTCATATCTTTTGTCAGTTGATAGTGATGCCCTTTCAGCTATCCATTTTACATCTACAATATTTTTTATAACGATTGATTTTTTGTTAAATATTCGTGATAAAAATGTCGATTCTTTGATTGCAGGTGTAACCACTATTATTTTTTTTATTTTAATACATGCTAGGAAAAATAGAATTGATAATTTATTTACACTCTTCAACCATTGTGGAAATTGATGAATATGTGATACTACAGGGATATTAAAGCCTGCTACTAAACTTAGAAGCGTTGCAGTAAAATCATGTGCATGAATAATATCAGGCTTCCAGACTTTAATTACTTTTCTTATTTGTATGATTGATAGTTTATTCATTGGAATATAAGTAATACCTCTACTAAACAGTATTTTTCCAATACTTCCCCTTGGTGATGCATAAGCCGATTCGGAGAGTTCAGATAAATTATTTATAATACACATAGCTACATTTTCAGCACCAGCTAGTCCATCAGTACTGAGAATATGTAATACTTTTCTTTTCATCATCTTCTCCTTCCATTGCACAAAATTGTCTACTCTTTTTCCCCATAATATTGATAATAATAATGACCTTTTTCTAATTTGAAATTGTTAAGGATCGTACCTATAATGTTTGCTTTGGAAGCTTGAAGTACTTCCTTAGCCTTAACAGCATACCTTTTCTCAGTTATACCCGAACTGATAACAAGAATAGTACCATCACACTTTTCAGATAAAACTTGCACATCTGATACTGAAAGGACTGGAGGGGCATCAAAGATTACAATGTCATATTTAACTTGCGCCTCTTTGATAAATACGTCCATTGAAGTCGATCCAAGAAGTTCAGCCGGATTTGAAGGTATCGGTCCACAAGTTATTAAGTCTAATCCTTTAATACCAGATTCTTTAACAACTTCATCAATTTTCCATTGAATCATTAGCAAGTTAGTAAATCCCGGCGAAATTAACGTATTAAACGTATGGTGCATAGTGGGTTTTCTCAAGTCTGCGTCTACGAGAAGTACCTTTTTACCTTCTTGAGCAAATGCAATAGCAGTATTAGCTGCTACTGTTGACTTGCCCTCTCCTTTTGACGACGAAGTAAAAAGTAATGTATTTAGTTGCTTATCATGCATGGCAAATTTGATATTGGCTCGGACCATTCGAAATTGCTCTGAAACGATTGATCTTGGATCTGTACTTGTCACTAACTTTCTTCTATGTTCCTTTCGTTTTTTCTTAAACATTAAACTCCCCTCTCTTCTTTTTACTTTTCTTTGTTTTTTTCGGTTTTTTGTGTGTTATCGGACTAACCAAACCTAAAATCTGTAGCTCCACTATTTCACTAACATCTTGTTCTGTTTTTATAGTTTTATCTAAATATTCAATGAGAAATGCTATCCCTACTCCAACCATTAATCCAATAAGTGCCCCAATAGCCATATTGAGAATTGGATTAGGGCGAATTGATTTTATATTTTTTGTAGCGACTGCAGGTGAAAGTATTTTAACGTTATCTACATTCATAAGCGTAGGTATGTCTTTTTGAAACACTTCTGCAGTCATATTCGCTATTTCAACAGCGTTGTTCAGACTTGGATCTTGAACACTGACATTAATAACTTGTGAATCTTGCTCACTGCTAACGTTTATATTATTATTGAGTACTTCTAAACTGGTGTTCAGGTTAAGGTTATCAATTACTTTGGATAAAATAACTGGGCTTTTTATAATGACACTATAGGTGTTAATAAGTTGTAGATTTGTTTGTACATCCTGAGCGATGAATTGCTTATTTTCAATTTCCTTTTGACTTATTAAAATTTGTGTCGACGCTTCATAAATTGGTGTTAACAAGAAGTAACTAACTCCACCTGCAATAGAGACCGCTAAAATAAAGGTACTAATGATGAGTAAGAGCCTTTTCTTTATTATTTTAAATAGTTCTTGTAGACTTATCATTTCTTCCATAAGAGTTATCCCTCCTTTTGCATTTCTTTTGTATGCATTCAATTCACTTATCTCGAACTTTTTTAAAACTGATTGGTCGCTTTGGTTGAAACCCAGTACCAAATACGACGTGTTTAGCATTTTCACTATAATAAGTAACGTGATCCTCGGAGAACTTTTCTCGTACGTATTGATAGGCCATTTTCAATAAAAAAGGTCGTCTAACAGGATGATGTGCATCTGAAGATATAAAGTGAACCAAATTATGTTTTATCAAATATTTTATGTATTTTTTTATTGCTCTACCATTTACACCGATCAAACTGGAGGCAGTGACTTGTACAAGAGAACCTTTATTCACTAGTTCATACAACTTCTGCTTGTCTTTTCTAAATACCATATTCCTTTCAGGATGAACTATTATAGGTATAAACCCTTTTAACTGGATTTGGAATAGGGTATCAAATGTGAAGGTAGGAATGTGATTTACCGGTAATTCTATTAATATGTATTTTCCACTATTGGCTAATGTTATTAGTTCCTTACTTAAATCAGCTATCATGCCATTATATAAATGTGTTTCTTGCCCCGGTAGAATTTGCAATGGAATAGCTTTATCATTTAATTCCTTATTGAAATTGACCACAGCCTCTTCTACTACAGAGGATGGGTTCATATATTTTCCATCATGATGATGAGGGGTGGCAATAATATGCGTTATTCCATTTGCTACTGCATTGTTAGCAAGTAAAATTGCCTCTTCAATCGACTTTGGCCCATCGTCAAGTCCGGGTAATATATGATTATGAATATCTACAAGCAACTGCTCCGCTCCTCCATTATTATTGTAATGACTAAACTGATGTCGATAAAATGTTTCTTAATTGCAACGAACAATATTGCTACTAACTAACCCCTAATTATTCCAGGTTCATTTTTCCACTGAATATCTTGACCTCTTTTCATTACTACGACTGGGTAGTTCTTCTGTTCAGTAAAATAGTATTTCGTCATTTTAAGTCTACGCCCAACAAAATATATCTCCTTAAATACTCGTATATATGAACTCTATAAATAAGTTTATTCACCTTTTAGAGTAAAAAGAACTAAACAAATTTAACTTTTGAAATGTACATAAATAGAAAAAAGCTGCCCAGTGATTTGTATCTAGGACAGCTATTACAATAGTTTCCTATTCAATTTTATAGTACTTAGTTAGAAAATAGCCTTCATATAATTTAGTAGATTACTTTGTAGTATCTTTCAATTTCACTTTCTAAACCATTTCTTTCTTTTTCTTGATTATCTTGAAATTCATCCACCATAACTAATTATATATTAAGCCATTGTATTGCCACATGTAATTGTTCCAATCAGTATCTACAACTAGGATTGATCCACTCGTGAGCAAAATTGAGGCGATGGAAAATGATGACGAGAAAAAATAATTCTGAAAGAAATCAAAATGAATGGCTGAGATAAATGTATATAAAATACTATTATCTCAGCCTCCATGATTCCTATAAAAACTTCCTTTTCTAGTTACTGCTGCATCTTGTCTTGTATTTCCTTCATCTTGATATCTATTTCATGTTTACGACGTTGATTTTTTTCCTGAAGATTTTCAAGTTCTTCTTCACCTGCAAATTCCATACTGATTTCTGCTTCATGAATATTCTTTTTCGTATTTTCAATCATGCTTTGAATTCTTGCTACACTGTCTGATTTGTCATTCGACTTTGGATGATGTTGATCCGCCATTCATTGACCTCCTCATTCATTTATAAATTACTTTATTAGTTTGTTTTTCTTTGTACACTTTATACGTTAATGAATAAAGAAAACCACCCTTTTAAAAATAACGAAGCAAGAATAAAATCTCCTTTTAATTAGTACTTTAAGCTAAAATAACAGCAATTCTCCAAAATCAAACGATACCAGTAATACTAACATGCCGACAAAGGGAGATTTTCTAGGCATCTTTTCATAGCCGGCGTTTCGAGTAGTTTTAGAAAATTTATGAGTTCGCGAGTGTTACCATTCTTATCAATTGGAGCTGGATTATACCTTATTGGTTTTAATTTATATTTTGGATATGAAGCTTTTTTACTTATTTTAAATAGCTCCAGACTGATAGTCACCCATTTGGCCCTCCTTTAATACAGTAATTAAGTATAGAAGGAGGCTTCTCAAGTGAAAGGACTTTTGGAAAAGAGTTGGATAGACGAACAATTTGAAACACTTCCCCTATGGCAACAAACAGCTTATACATCCTTCTCTTCTATGTTAGCAGATGACGACAATACGTATCCGTGTGTCCCGGCAAGACATGGATTTTTATCGAATCATCTTAGGTTTAATTTCGTAGGAGATCCAAGGGAACTAAGTTCTATAAATGATTTGGCAAATAGTTTAAGGACATATGGAAAATGTTCACGTGATGCGGGAAAAAATACTTCATTAGCTATTTTCTTAGAAACACCAGAGGATATGATTAAGGACTATAATTGGGAGGATTATCGAAAATTATTTTGGTCTATTTTAAATAAGCTGACGACATTTGATGAAAAGGATTGGCCAGAAAATATACCAACAGACCCCTCTCATCATAAATGGGAATTTTGCTTTGATGGAGAACCGTATTTTGTTTTCTGTGCCACACCTGCTCATACATTACGAAAAAGTCGTCATTTCCCATCTCTTTTCATTGCATTTCAGCCACGTTGGGTGTTCGAGGAAATTAACAACTCTACGGATTTTGGACGCAAAATGAAAAAGTTGATACGTAAACGCCTTGTTGCTTATGATGGCATTCCAGGCCATTCCGATTTAAAATGGTATGGACAAGAAGACAATCATGAATGGAAGCAATATTTTTTAAGCGATGATACTAGTAGTGCATCCAAATGTCCTTTTATGCGTTTAAAAAGCAAATTGTAAATTCGCGTGAAAAAGGGATCTTTTTCAAACACTACCCTTATTACTCCCCCAACTTTTCGCCATTATACATGTAACGATTCCTATAATAACTAAGAAGAGCAGGCTCACAAATAATCCGAGTCTGCTTGTTTTTTCACCAAACGTACCTGATACAGTAATTACTATAAGTAACATACCTAAAGTTGTTTTAGCTCGGTCCCATTTCGACAATTGCATCAGCTTTGTATACGTTACTAAAATAAACAACCAATTATAAAGTAGCATCAAACCAGCTGCAGTAATCATATATTCAAAAATCTTTTCTGGTAGTAAGAAGCCTATGATGATGGTCGTAAGTAAAGCACCAGCTACAAAAAGAAATGCTGGTAAAGGGACTCTCATTTCCCCTTTTTTGACTAGGATTGCAGGTGCATCATGATCTTCTGCAAGCGAAGTTAATATAGTTAACACGCCATATAATGAAGCGACCATCGTTGAAAAACCAGCAATAATAAGAATACCATTAAAGATGTCCGTCACATACGGGAGCTGAAAATTTTCAAGTGCGGTAATAAATGGACTTTCTTCTACTTTGATTTCTTGCCAAGAAACGAGTACCAAGGCAAGGGCGATGGACAAAACATAGATGATGGTGAGTACTAAAATCATTATTTTCCCTGCCTTAGGTGCTTGTCTAGGATTTTTCAAATCAATGATCAATAGACCCATTACTTCTATTCCACCGTAAGCATAAAATGCATAGAGTAGCGCAAGCCAAAGTCCTCTATAGCCTTCTGAAAAAAAGTTCTTATAGGTATCAAACAATGAATGGACCTCACTCGGTTGAATAGTCATCCCTCTACTCAATATGACCACAGCAACAATGATGAACATAACAATAGCTGCCAATTTCATCACACCAAAAATATTTTGGAATTTTTCAAACCCTTTAATACCTGTAAGAATAATAAGTAACCCTAGTACAGCGAAAATGGATGTTCCTATCCACAGCTGAAGAGCGGGAAACCAAAACTGCGTAAATATCCCTAACGCCATGAGTTGACTGCCCATAATCAGCATCTCTGATATTAAATATACCCATCCATTGCTAAATCCTGCCCACTTTCCAAATGCTCTCTTTGCATATGAACGAAAAGAACCTTTATCAGGATTGGCAATAGACATTTTTACTAATGCATCGTATACAATATATGTTCCGATTGCAGCTAAAAAAAAGGGAATCAAAACAGCGGGTCCACTTTTCTCAATGGCTATACTTGAACCAAGAAAAAAGCCTGTTCCAATAGTACAACCCACGCCAAGTAGAGAAAACTGCCACCACATCATACTGCCTTTACCCGTTTTTGATCCCATTAGGACAACTCCTATATCATTATTACGGTGTATTTTATATTGATGATTTCCTTCTAAGCGGCAGTGTCATACAGCGAATGCCACCTCCACCTTTCTCTAACTCCGTTACTTCAATTTCAATAATTTTCTTCTTTTGCAATTTAGGGTGATTTTTGATCATCTGCTTATGTGCTTTCTTACTTATTAATAATGTTTCTGGATCTATGTTAAGAAAGTTAATATCAGGAATAGTATTATACTCATCTAGCCAGTAGGCTTCAAATCCATGACGCGTTAAAAATTGCTCTGGCATTTCAAATCGAGAGGAATTCTCTGTCAAAACATGTACTGGTAAATAGCGTACGAAGCTCTTCGCTATAAGTAAATCCTCATTTGCTACATTACAATTCATATCTAAATGAAGTGTATCTGATTTACGTGGCAAATCAATTATTCCTATTTCTGAAAAACCAGCATGAAAAATCTTTTCCTTCACTTTCTCCACACTTTCTTTACTTGTACGCATGCCAATATTTATTAATACAGCATCTCTATTAAGAATTAGTACATCTCCAAATTCTAGTGCTCTCACATTATCATTTTCATGTAATAAAAAGGTTTTTGGAAACCACTTTTCCATTAGAGAATGTGCTTGTACATATTCCGGACGTCTCATCGAAACCCCTGCTTCCCCTGGTAAAATGATGTTTCCAAACACACAAGCAAGATCCCGTACAAAATAACGATTAAGAAGCTGTTCACTTAAGTTTCGACTATCTTGCGCTAGTTCTTCAGAATAATCTACTACTTGGATTCCTTCATTCTCCAAAGCATCTTTAAATTCCATGAAATTTTGCAGTGCTTTTGCACGATTAACAGAAGAGCTCCAGCCCACATACTCAGCAGTTTTTAAATTTGGCACATCCAACTTAGATGGTGCACATAGCAAAACAACCTCAAGTTCTTCATGCTCCGACCAACAATTCGGTTGAAATGATAACATGATGGATCCGCTCCCTTTTGTACATATCTTCCTTATTGTTAGCACTCTGAATCGGATTATGCATATTGATTGGGCAATCTTATTAGTACTTTAATTACCTCACTCACAGACTATATTTCACTCAAGTTTCTTCACGTTTAGAGAATCAAAAAAATGGGGTTTACCAATAATTTGCATTATTTAAGAGAGTTTATAGCTTATACACATATTCAAATTTTTTATTTCTAATTGATCATCATAAATATAATGTATAATAATGTATATCAAAGCAAATATAACTTGGAGGTTAGTTAAATGAAGAAAATTATTAAAGGTTTTATAATAGCAAGTTTATTAACACTCGGAGTGGCTACACCTTTTGCAATTAACGGACAAGATGTCGCATACGCAAAGTCAAAAGTAACAATAACAAAAAAAGAATACAATAAAATTAAAAACGGAATGTCTTATAAACGTGTACAGAAAATCGTTGGTGGTAAAGGAGAATTATTGTCTGAAGTTGGTTCAAAAGGAGATCCATATTACACTTATATGATAGTGTATTACGGGAAAGATGGAATATCAAATGCTAACTTTACATTTCAAGGCGGGAAATTACAAATGAAAGCACAATTGTTATTAAAATAATAGAATAATATATATTAAAAAACCCCTTCTCATAGAGTTGGGGTTTTTTAATTGGGAAGATCCTAAATCCACTTCTTATAAGGAGGGATACTTTGAGGAAAATTAAATACATTGAATGCATCGTATTTTGTTTTCACTTCTCGAAGGCGCCTAAAATTATTTCCATAGTACGTTATCGGCCAATTTTTAATATATAGATTTGGAAAATTTACATAGTCGCCATCTGTAAAGGGAGTTAATGTGTTTCTTACTTCTTCTACCCACCTAATATTTTGCTTTTCTTCTTCTGGATTTTCCCATGTAGTAAGGTACTCTTGAGCAATGATTGCATTCCTATAAAAATAAGCCGTATCATATGAAGCGATTTTGCCTACTGCTCCACCCAGAGATTGATGCCAAATGCTCGAATTTCTATTTGGGGCGTTTGCTAATAAATGCTTCATCCTATTAATTGCTTTATGTGGAAAAGATTTTTCAATAAAGGACCCTGATCTCTTGCGAAGTGCTGGTTGGTTTCCACTTGGTACGTCAAAGAATTTGACCGCTTCAATATACGGAACTTCCTTTACCCATATTTTTGTTGGTGAGCCGACAGTAGTAATAGGCTTTAATAATTTCTTTAACTTGGATGCAGAACCAACAAATATGCCTTGAGAAATGATTTCTCCCGCTTCTTTTGATTTTAATTCAATCTGTGAGGTTAATTTTTCGTCCGTTTGAGGTGCCCAATTTTGCCATGCATCAAATGCAACTTCAAGATCTTCCCACTTCCATGAAACAGAGAATAGAGATACATTTGAAATAGCATGCAGCTTAAATGTAAGGGAAGTGACGATACCAAAGTTACCCCCTCCTCCCCCGTGACAAGCCCAGAATAGATCCCTGTTATCATTTTGATTTGCTTTAATCAGTTCTGCGCCTTTATGTCCATCTGCTCTTACCATTTCAATTTCAATCAGATTATCACAAGTAAGTCCGAATGGGCGTGATAACATTCCTATTCCTCCACCGAGTGTCAGACCAACAATCCCCACACTACCTTCTGTACCTGCTGGAATGGTCATCCCGTATTTCCATAATTTTTTATATACTTTTCCTAAATCAGCACCGGCTTCTATTCTTGCTGTCATCTCTTCATGATCAATCGTAATTTTATTCATTTCACTAACATCAATAATTAAGCCACCATTGATTAATGAAAAATTCTCATAGCTATGTCGACCGCTTCGTATCCGGAATGGTTTGTTTTTTTCCCTTACCCATCTTAATGCATTTAATACGTCTTTCTTCTTTTGACAGAATACGATTATACTTGGAAATTTCGGAATGCTTAAGTTGTTATTTATCCTTGCCTTTTCGTAATCAGGATCATTTGGTGTAACAATTCTTCCTGTAAGCTTAGTATTAGCCAAATCATAACTCCTTTCTCAAATGAGATAATGCACATGTAACATACTATGTAAAACCTTTGAGAAAAACATATCCAGTAAGGCTCGTATTGGAACTGTGGCTACACATTTAATTCTCATCTTCAAGCAACATTTTAAGATTTTCAAAAATTATAATGCTCTCTTTAGGAACCACTCAGTTTTATTTAAAGTTTTCAAAAAGCTTTTATATCTCAGAAAAAAACTACACCGCCAATTGTTAGTAGTGTCTAACAATTGGCGGTGGGATTCACTTACCTCTGTATTTTTTGAAGTATTGCATGATTAGTAGAATAAGATATTCGGTCAGCACTGCTTATTTATCTTATGTAAATACCAGATTCTTCTGCCAATTCTTCAAGTTGGATATAAGTATTTTGATGTTTACAATAAACTAGAAAACTCAATTCAAAATTTCCTAGGATTGCAGTTTCAATTCCAGGGAAAAAGAAAATTGGCAACCAAATTTCTCTTGTTGAAAGCATTACAAATAATAATAATTCCTGTATGGTACTTACTATAAAGGTGTTAGTCTTATAAGTGAGTAATTGATAGAACCCACCTGAAGTATTGTATTATATATGGTACCTCAACATTTCAAAAATTTTGTACGCTAAGTAAAAAACGACTTGGATTAACTGAAAACCTATCATTAATCAACCTCTTATGGCATAGAATGAGATGATTGAAAAATGTATAAGGAGCGAAAAGACGATAACTACTTTCGTAACGCAATCATTAGAAGAAATACGTTTTTGGTCAAGGATTATGAAAGAACACGCTTACTTTTTAAGTTTAGGATTTACCGTAGATCAGACACAACTCATACATGAAGCAAGACAATATATTAATATATTTGAGCAGATTGAAGAACAAATCAGTGCCTACAATGAAATGACGGACCCGGAAGTAATTAGGCGACTGAACATACAAGTGTACCAGGCAGCTGTCTCCATATGGGCATATAAAAGAAAAGTCCTTGGATTAATATTAGAATGTAAAATATTGACCAATAATATACCATTACTTGTTGATCATACAAGCAGAGAAGCCGCTTACTTCGCTAAGAGATTAAAGGAATTGAATACAGGAAAGCTAAGACCATTACCTGAAGCCATTATAAAAGAAAATGTATTTTACCTGAAGATAATGGCAGACCATTCAAAGTTTATCGGTCATTTGTTAGATCCGTCCGAAAGAAAACTAGTCGATCAATCAAGAGAATTCAGTAATGATTTTGATCAGCTTCTTTTCCAAGCACAAGATTTGGAACATATGCGCCCTCAATCAGAAACATTGCCATTGTTGGACCAGTTTCTTGATCAAAACCGTGTATCAGTTGTATCACTACGTGAATTCAAGAAAACTGCTAAAGATTTAATTGAAGCTTGTAAAATCAAAAGTAATATCCCGGCACTTCTTGCAGATCACGTATTTCGTGAAGCCAATCATTTTCTTCATATTATTGATGCGTTTGATGAACACCTTACTGCGCAAAAAAAATAAACAAGTAGTAACAATTAATGAACTAATTAGTACTTTGCCGTTTGGAAATAAAATTTTAATATTAAGGAGATATTAGCAGATGTATAATGTTCATTTTTATGAAAACAAAACTTTATTATTAAATCAGTGTTTAAGAATCATTCCCTTAGTCGAAGAGAACATTAAAATTAAAGGCCGTAAAGGAAAAGTTGTTGATGTGATAACAATGGATAAAAACAATGTCCATGTCCATTTGATTTTTGAAAAAGAAAAGAAAAACCAACCTTTAGCGAAAGATAATGGAAAGAAAAGAAAATAGTCTTTCTCCACTAAGAGTCTTCTTTTTTGTACACGATTCAAAAAATACTAATGCACCCTTCTTTCCTTCAATTATGTATGAGTTGGAGTAGAAATTGTTAGAATGCTTGGTACCACCGTCAACAATACAAATGATATTCCGCATTCAGTATCTTCTACAATCGTCCCATTAATTCAAGAAGCAAATATTTTTTGCGGAATACCCTTTAATAGAAAGTTCTACATTATTTACTGGAATATAAGTAGTTCCGCTCTTAATAATTTCCCGCACAGTCTATTGTCTTCTTTTTAATAGACCCTACCATCAGCCGATTCAAGTCCTAATAATAATGATTTTACAAATATATAACGAACCCGAACATATTTCGGGCTCGTCCTATTGATCCCTAATAATCACTTCAAATAAAATAACCCACCATTTATAATTTCAATTTTAATCCTTGAATCGTATTGTTCTTCTAGTGCTTGCTTTTCCATTTCGTAACTTTCTGGCTTATCTTCTATCCCATCATAAAAATATTCTAATACTTGTTGTGCTTTTTGCCATCTTTTCTTTGCTTCTTCAGCCCAAGTATGATCATCTTGATGTATAATATTTTCAATTGCTACATTTAATCGTTCTAACGCACGAATAGGCTTTATAATATACGGGAGTTCAAAAGCATTTTCAGGCATGGCTGTTACTAAATCCATTTCACTTAATGATTCTTGAAAGCCATCTAAAAGCTGCCCTGTCATTAAATTGAGTCCAAAGGAATACAGCATTTCTTTAGTTTGATCACTGTAATATGACACTTTATAATTCACAGAAAGCCATGGAGTTAAAATGGTTTTTGCTTCAAGATAATCTACTCTCTCAAACATTTGTACAAATGCTCCTAACTCTTTAGTCACTTGAAATAGTTGATTGAGCCGAGGAGAGCCAAAGTGTACAATTTCTCCATTAATATTGCTATTAAGTTTTGTTTGATCTGTAATTAAAGTTAATTGAGCCGGACATGGAACACCGTTTGTACTTTCTAAATACCTCCAATAAAAAGGACGGTTCATAATTCGTTTATCCATAGCAATCGTTAATTGCACAGTAATGTAATGGTCACTTTCATTTACAATATGACAATCGTTCTCTAGAAAAAAACTTCGCAAGTATCCATGAACTTGTTGTGGGAACATGTAAACCCTCCTCTGAATTCTCCTGGCGCTTCTTTTTCGGGCAATAAACATTTACCACCGTTACTTCTTATCTTAAATAGGCTTTTTTAAAGCTGATAAAATGTCATCTAATTCTCCGACTACTTTTTCAAAGACATCAATTTTTACGTAGAGCATGTCCAGTATATCTTTTTCAATGGTGTTATCAGTTACTAGATTGTAAATTTGCACGTCATACTCTTGCCCTAAACGATGGACACGTCCAATTCGTTGCTCTAACTTCATCGGATTCCAAGGTAAGTCATAATTTATGACATGATGACAGAATTGCAGGTTTATCCCTTCTCCTCCTGCTTCCGTTGCAATCAGGACTTGTGCATGTTCCTTGAATAAGTGCTTCATGTAATCGCGTTTGTTTTTCTTAAATTTTCCGTTAAAGAGAACACTTGTAATGCCTTTTGAATTCAAATACCACTGCAAATAAGCTTGACTTGCTCGGTATTCAGTGAAAATAATGACTTTATCAGTCGTCTTGGAAATAATCTCATAAGTTTTTTCTGCTTTTGAGTTTACCTCTAATGCCATTAATTTCTTGATAACCCCTTCAACATAATCTTTCTCTTCTTGTTCAATACAATTTTGGCGCATATTATTTAAGGTCAAATAAGTAGCTTCCTTACTACTACACATTTCCTTTTGCAAAGTAATCATTGAAAAGGCTCCCGAAAAGGCAGATGAAACATCTCTTAAATTTAAGATTAAATCGTAAACTTCACTTTCCTCATCTGTAAATTGAATCGGGATAATTTGCACTTGTCGATTCGTCCATTCAATTCCTGTATCCTGCCTTCTATTTCTAACCATTACTTGGTTAACCAGTTCTCTTAAATACTCATCGTGTTCTAAATTATGTTTGCTGGCGGAAAATGAGGATTGGAACATTTCATAATTACCTAGATGTCCAGGTTTTAGTAAAGAAATAAGATAAAATAACTCAAATACATCGTTTTGAATTGGCGTAGCAGTTAATAATAAACAAAATTTCTTTTTTAAACTTTGGACAAACTCATAGATTTTTGTTTTATGATTTTTTAGTTTATGTGCCTCATCAATAATAATCATGTCATAATCTTGAGCATATATTGCCTCTCGATGTGGGCTCTTTTTTGCCGTATCCATGCTCATGACTACTATATCGTATTGATCTAACTGAATATTTTTTTTATATGCAATTACAGGAATATAAAATTTATAATTTAATTCCTCGACCCATTGATTAATAAGAGAAGCTGGAGCTAATATTAATGCTTTTTTGACAAGCCCTCTTATTAAATATTCTTTCAGTATGAGACCCGCTTCTATCGTTTTACCAAGACCAACTTCGTCTGCAAGAATCGCTTTGCCATTCATCCGTTCGATGACTGTTTCAGCCGCTTCTAATTGGTGGGTTAGTGGGGTTAGGTTGGGTAAGTATTTAGGAGATTGGAGACCAGAAAATTCAGTAATAAGATTTGTTTTCAACACGTCATAAGTCATATTGTAGAGTTTCCAACTATCCCATTCACCATTATTCTCTAGTTTATTTATGAAGTCTTCTTCCCACTTAGACGACCTTTCAATAATCATGATCATCACCTCTTGAGATTTTTTCTTACTTATGTTGTCCCAAAAATAAATACCTATGATTATTTATTTTTGTTACTTTGTCAAATTAAGTGCAACACTTGCTCCATGAACGCTTCGTGTGCAGATTTCCAGCCCAAGCATTTTCTTGGGCGATTATTAATTA
>NZ_JBNNTI010000048.1:0-26384 GCF_050278625.1 Viridibacillus sp. NPDC096237
TATTCGGTCGCACAGCAAACTAGGCTATCAAAGTCCGGTCGCTTATAAAAACTTAGCCCTTAAAAAAGTTGTTTGATTTAGTGTTGACATACCAACTTTCCAAAAACACCTTCCCTTTTCTTAGCTAAACAGCTTTTCTATTTCATTATTGCTATTACTCTACTAATATTTACGGAGGCATTACAAAAGAGGATCTTAAATAATAACCAATATGTATACACATAATAAAAAACATTCAGGATATGAGCATTCTGAATGCCTTTTATCACATTATTCAACGTCATCATCATAAAATACCGCTTCTGTATGAGGATTAGAAAATTGTTGTATCACTTCTTCAGATTGTGCTACTGTAACCTTATTAAAGCGTAGCTCAAAGCCGTAATCCCTAACCTCTATTTGGCCATTCCCATCTTCATCATAATAGCGCATAGAGAACCATTTTAATCTCCCCTCTTTATTAGCTGCATGATTTTTGAAAAATGCACAATGTTCATCTGTTAGAGGGATTTTTTGAATTTTTATTAGCCCTTCATCTTTAGAGACATCCGATATTTTTCCCAACTCTTCAATTACTTCATTTTCTTCTTGCCAGCTTTGAATCTCTACATCTACACAATCTTTTACGAATTCATCGCAAAGAGTTGACCAAAACGGATATATTTCCTCAAAGCTTGAACCAATTTGCAATTTTTCCGAATCGACCGTTACTTTGACATAACCTAACATAAGTTCACCCCTTTTGGAGCTTCATCCAATTGCATGCGCTCTTAACGATTTTGTAATTAACTGCATTAGGAAAAAAATGCGTAAAATCATTAAAATACCATGTTTCTACATGCTTATTAAATGCCTTTAAGCTTTCTTCAAGCAACAAAGCATGCTGTATTCCTACATTTTCATCCTTTTTACCATGAATAATTAATACCGGTACATTTAATTCTTTTATCTTAGCAATCGGTGAGCGCTCATCATAAGCTTCAGACACCTTTGTAGGTGATCCACCTATCACCCTTTTCATCATTCTACGCATATCTACACGCTCGTCATAAGTATATTTAGGGTTAGATACACCAGCCCAAGTCACAATCGAGGTAATATCATCTCGCAAAATACCGGTCCAAAGTGCCATTATACCACCTCTAAAAAATGCGAAAATATGAATGCTATGTGTGCGGCAAAATTGTTTTAATACATCTACACCATTTACTGCATCATAACGGTCGTTTCCGCCAAATTCATCTCTACCTTCTCCCCCACGATTTCCTCGGTAATACGGTGCAAAAACAACTAATCCTTGTGATGCAAATTGCGCTATACGAGCAGGTCTCACCATGCCAATTCCTTGCATGCCACCACGTAGATAAAGTAGTCCTTCATAAACACCTTTTATGACTGGTTCTGCAAGTAATCCCTTCACTCTTAAACCTTCGGACCAATATGTAATTTCTGTTAGACGGACTTGTGGATTTGGAGACGGATAATCACGACGACTTTCAACGAAGCCATTTATCTTCACGTTCACTCACCTTCTCCAGCATTTTTTTCATCCCAGCATCTTTCATATAGAAGCTTAGTCTATTACTATTCCGTAACTCTTCGTCCGATAGCAATACAGCTCCATTCGTTTCAAACTGTGGTAATTTTTCATCGATATTCAAAACATCCGCCACAAAAACAGCTTTACTAAATGGACGCTCATCATGCACATGGTAAGTTGCCAACCACTCTATATCATGTATGACAGCACCAGTTTCTTCATATACTTCCCTTTTAGCAGCTTGTTCTAACGTTTCATCGCCTTCTACTTTGCCACCTGGAAATTCGAGTCCACGTTTAGGATGATCCGTTAATAACCATTGTTCATGATATTTAGCCAAAACTAGTACATGCTTTGGCGTGATCCTAAAGGCGTTTTTTTTAAAAGATAATTCAACACCATTGCCATTTAAATCAGTAAATGTAAACATACCTTCGTTCACTCCTTATTGGTCTAAGTGTAACGAAGGTATGTTTATCAATCAACTATAATATGGCATTTGCTCGATTAATTGCTTTGTTTCAGTATCGCCGAATTCATGTACAAGCGCATACAGTTTTTTCAAGCGTAAATCCACTTCATCATTTTCCTGATCTAAATGGTATGGAATGTAAGGTAATTGTGCTCTCCATATACTCTTTCCATCAAAGTAATCTGCTTGACTAAAAAGTTGGTCAAAAACTTTTATATATTGAGGCTCGATTTGAAGTTTGAATTCCCACGGTGACTCGTAAGGGGAAGTATAGTAACGCTGATTTGCTATCGATACATAAAGTGTAATGGCAGTCATCATATCATCCTTTTTTTAATAGTAGGATAACCTAATCTAAATCAATTATACTTTGCTGGCCATTAAATATAGCAATATTCATTTATTGTTCATTAGCTTAAATAATCTATAAACTAATTTTCAATAAAAAAACCTATCCCAAAAGACCATTTTTCAGACTTTTAAGATAGACTTAATAACTTTTAAATGAATATATTAATAATTATTACGCTTCCGCACTCTCATGGCTAAACTGCCATTCGATACCAAACTTGTCTTTTAAACTGCCATAGCATTTGCTCCAAAAAGTTTCTTGTAACTCCATAGCAACTTTACCACCAACTTTTAATGCTTCATAAGCGGCTCTAAGTTTTTCTTCATCGTCACTAACAACGGCTAGGCTAACGTTATTTCCTTCTACAAAAGGTGAACCAGGAAAAACATCAGAAAACATAACATTACTACCAAGAATGTTTAGTCGAGTATGCATTACTAAATCTTTAGCCTCGTCTGGTAAAGTATATTCGGGACTTTGAGGTGATTCTCCAAAAGTCATAATTTCTGGTTTTTCTGCATTAAAAGCATCCGCATAAAACTCAGCTGCTTCGCGACAATTCCCATTAAAATTTAGGTATACATTAATAGCCATGTTTAGCACACTCCTCTTTCCCAATTCATATTTTTCCAAAGCGTATTACATATTAATTTTATAGCTCCAAAATATAGTAGTCAAATTTTTCAGATACTAATACCAATAAAAAAACCACGCACTACAAAGTAACTGTGCATGGCTTTAGTAAATCAAACTTGAACGTCAATAGTTGCCCCTTTATAAGGGTGAGCCGCTTGGGCTGGTTCTGGCATTGCTTCTAATAATTGTACAGCTGCTGTTGTTTGCATATTCATCGCATTTTGCAAAACGCTCATTTGTACAGTTTGTTGAAGTTGAGCAAGATCCATTGACATCATAGAGTTAATATCCATTTGTATCACTCCCTTACCTTTCATAATATCGGAAATTCCAGATGAATATTAAATGTATGTACTATTTTAAAGTTTCTCAACTAACGAAGATGGCTATTAAATATCTTCCTATCTGCTTCTAATATGACAAAAAATTCATTACAAAACCCATTTAATAAAAATCCCTTGCAACACTTCCATGTGCAAGGGACTACATTTCATCTTATTTCGTAGAAAGCTCTGCACTCTCAATGTTAACCGTGCAACCTGTTTCACCATATTTTCCATACGCCGCATGATAAGTAGGTCCAACACCTTGTTTAAAGCCAAATGAATGACGAATTCCTGCTGAGATGAATTTTTTTGCCTCAAAAACAGCTTCTGGTACAGGTTGGCCTTTCGCTAAGCCAGCAGTAATAGCCGCTGAATATGTACAGCCAGCACCGTTTGTGTGGATTGTATCGAAACGAGGTGCCTCTAATAAATAGAACTGTTTACCATCATATAAAACGTCGATTGCAGGACCTTCTAATCGACCGCCTTTTACAAGTACATATTGTGGCCCAAGCTCCCGTAATTTTTTTGCCGCTTCTTTTAAATCATTTACAGAATTTAGTTCCATTCCATTTAGTAAATAAGAAGCTTCTGGCATATTTGGTGTGATGATTGTCGCTAGAGGGATTAGCTGTGAACGCAACGCTTCCATAGCATCGTCTTTTAATAATGCAGAACCTATTTTTCCAATCATTACAGGGTCTACGACAATATTCTTTACACCCGACTGTTGAATCCTTTTAGCCACATTCAAAATAATTTCATGCGTGAAAAGCATACCTGTTTTAATTGCATCTGCACCGATATCTTCTAAAATCGTATGGATTTGAGCTTCAATCGCTTCAATTGATTGTGGATATATCCCTTGTCCTGTGTTAGGATTATTTGCCACAATAGCCGTAATAGCAGATGTACCAAATACATCTAGCTCCTGAAAAGTTTTGATATCTGCTTGAATCCCTGCTCCGCCGCGTGCTGCTGATCCTGCGATTGTTAATGCTCTGGAAACTGTCATATTGATTCTATCCCTTCATTTCTGTTTCGATTAATTGCGCTTTATTAGTAGCTTTAACTCTCTCTGTAAATGTCATCATGACTATTCTTATGACAAAGATCCCCACTAATACCCAAAGTGTGTGTCCTAGAGGAATTGGATACTTTAGTGAAGCATGGTAAATTACTACACCCGCTAACCAAAGAAGTGAACTTTGCCAAGACCATTTCTTTTGTGGATCAATATGTCTACGCTTTAATAAATAATAATCTGCAAACAAAATACCATATAGCGGTGCAAAGACAGAACCTATGAAATACAAAAAGTCCTCATATGCAGATACACTTGCCGCAATTGCAATTACCACTGCTAGAACTGTGAATAGAACCGAAACATAACGCTCATTGGCTCTTGGAACAAAGTTTTTAAAATTGACACCTGCAGAATATGAATCTAAAAATGTTGTTAAAACAGTAGATAATAACACAATCAATAGTGCGACTACACCTAGACCGCTCGCCATCAAAATTTCACTAATATCAGATGAACCAACGTAAAGACTACCACCAAGTCCGATGATAAACATAAATGTACTACCTAGACTGTAACCTAGTACGCTCATTATTGTACCCATTTTCTGATGTTTCACATGGCGTGTATAGTCTCCGATCAGAGGTAACCACGAAAGAGACATAACTGCACTCAACTCTACTGCTGTACTAAATTTCATCGTTGCATCGGGTACTGTCCCAACTCCTCCTCCACCAAAAATGACGGAAGCTAAAATAATCGTAAAACCAAATAATATCGTCACTGCAATAATATTCAGCTTTGAAATTTTCTTCAAACCAAATAATACCCACATCACAAGAATAGCACCGATTAAAATACTCCACAGTACTTGAAAATCAAATGTAAATAACTCTTTAGAAATACCATTTAATGCAATTGAACCCGTTGCAATCATTACCGAAGCCCAGCCAACAAGTTGTAGCATATTCAAAATCGTTAAACCATAAGAGCCATATGTACCAAAGGAAATACGCGTTGCTTGTAAAGCTGTTACACGACTATTCGCACTAATCCATGCGGATAAAAATAATATAATTGCCCCGATTACATGGCCCAGAATAATTGCCTGAATCCCTTTCGTTAAACCTAGTGGAGCTAATAGTGAGCCTGTAACAATTTCTGCAATCGACACAGAAGCTCCAACCCAAAGAAAGAATTGGCTAATGGTCGTTGTATTATATGTATTATTCATGCTAACCTCTATTCCTTTTACAAATTTTTTCAGAATTATCCGCTATTGTACCTTAATAAATGAGTATATTAAAAGGACCAATATTGAATTAAGTGATAAGGTCAGTTTACTTCTTTGTGAAAAGAAAAACGATTTCTCCTAACATTAATAAAAGCACGAATTAGCTCCCACCATTTCGGAGGGCACTGAAAAAGTCCATAAAATGAATTTTAGCCATGGCGGAAAAGATTAATCGTTTCTGCCATGGCTTTTTCTTCGATGCGTTAATTTCCGTTCCGGCGGACGCTTTCCTGGGGACGAACCTTGAGCCTCCTCGTCGCTAACGCTCCTGCGGGGTCTCAAGATGTTCGCTAGTTCCCCAAGGAGTCGCCGCCTGCACTCCAATCAACTAGTTTATCTTTTTTCTGAGTTATTCATTCTTTCCGATTCACACCTAAACCTTTAAATGAAAAGTATACCTGGGCAGGTCTTTTATCGTACATCTTTGCCGAAGTCATTTTAGTATAATGAACAGCTGAAGAACCCTATGCTTGGCGCGATTTTTTAGAGCCCACGTTACAATAATATGTTAAGTCCCTGAATCTTTAATCAACTACTTTATCTACATCCAGCTTGGAAAGATGGATATAAGGTCATCCCACCATCAGCAAATAATGTAATCCCTGTTACATAGCTCGCTTGGGAGGAGGCAAGGCAAGCCATGCTGCTGCCGCTGGAATTTCTTCTGACTTTCCAATATACCCTAACGGAATCATACTTTCAACATCAGCATGTTTTTCTGGGTCTGCAAATTTTTTCTAGCATTAATTGGCGTCTTGATAACTCCTAGTCCAATATTATTTACACGAATTCCTTTTGGGGCATATTCTAGAGCTAATGTTTTTATTATTAATTTAATGTCACCTTTACTAGCTACATAGTGCACAAACAATGGCCATGGAATTTTCTCTTGAACACTAGACATGTTGATAACAGTAACTTTAATATCATCCTCTACAAAATATTTTATTGCTTCTCGGCTTCCTATAAGCAAAAGAAAAAGCCACTAGCAAAAGCTACTGGCTTTACTTTGATATTATATAGATTAACAATTAACCTAAGAATGCTTTTAACATCCAAACATGTTTCTCAAGGCTTTGATAGATGGCATTTAATAAATCTTCCGTCATATCATCCTCTTCTTTTGCCGCTTCATCCATACCTGATTTTAATGACTTCATCACGATTTCAAAATCACTAATAACCGCGACAACCATTTCATTTGTAGATTCGTTACCAGTCGCTTCTTTTACATTCGACAGTTCCAAATGCTCTTTTAACGTTGCAACAGGTTGTCCACCTAAAGTTAGTATACGTTCTGCGATTTCATCTAAATGAGTTGCTGCTTCATTGTATAATTCCTCAAATTTCTCATGTAGAGTAAAGAATGATGGACCTTTAACATACCAATGGTAGTTATGTAATTTTGTATAAAGCACTGACCATGAAGCTACAAGTTGATTTAATTCATTTTGTAAAGCTGACATAAAACTTTCACACTCCTCTTTCTGTTTTAAGCACTATACTGTTAATATACCGCTATTTTAAGTAAAATAAACATGAAGAAATTATTGAGGTGAAACAAATGTCGATTGCTTGGATTGCCATAATGCCTGTTGTCATTTTGACAGTAGCTTTAGCAAGTTATTTAATTTACTATATCGCAAAAAACAATCAAAAAGATTCTCATAAAACGATTGATCCTAAACCAACGCAGCCTCTTTATACTGTCGAGAAGGAAGATAAGTAAATGAAGTATATTTTTAAATTTCTTATTCGCGTTTATCAAAAAGTGATTTCTCCTTTGACTCCGCCAACTTGTCGCTTTTACCCAACATGCTCAAATTACGGGTTAGAAGCGATTGAAAAACACGGTGCTTTTAAGGGAGCTTACTTAGCAATCCGTCGCATTTTACGCTGTAATCCACTTCATCCAGGTGGATATGACCCTGTACCAGAAGAATGGCCTTCGAAAAAAGATTAATTTCGGGGCTTTTTTTATTGTGTTTTTTTATAAAATCTTGTATGATAAAACATGTCAAACAAACAAATCGTAATGATTACTATTTAAGAGGTGCTAATATGAAAAAGGCTTTATCTATATTTTTAATTGCCATACTTGCTTTATTTACCGCTGCTTGTAATGCAGATGATCAAGTAAATCAAGATAAAAGTAAAAAAGACGTACTTTCTATTTACACAACGGTTTATCCTTTAACTTACTTCGCAGAACGTATTGGTGGTAAACATGTTGAAGTTAATTCAATTTACCCTCCTGGATCAAATGAACATTCATTTGACCCAACACAAAAAGATATGATGAATTTAGCAGATGCGGATTTATTTTTCTATGTTGGATTAGGTCTTGAAGGCTTTGTAAACAATGCCAAAAAAACATTAAAAAATGAAAATGTAGACTTTGTTGAAACTGCGGCAAACGTATCTGAAGAAAAGCTAGACGTTAGCACAAGTACTGCTCATGAACATGAAGAGGAAGAAGAAGATCACGATCACAACCATGACCATAGTGATATTGACCCTCATGTATGGCTATCACCTATCATCAGCCAAGATTTAGCTTTGTCTATTAAAGATGCTCTAGTAAAAACTCAACCAAGTCATAAAGACGAATTCGAGCAAAATTACGAGACTTTAATAGCAGAACTACAAAATTTAGATAAAGATTTTAAAGAAATGGCAGATGCTTCACCTTCTAAAACATTTTTCGTATCCCATTCTGCTTTTGGCTACATTGCAGGGACATACGGATTAACTCAAATTTCAGTAGCAGGTTTGAATTCACAAGATGAACCATCACAAAAAGAGTTAACTAAAATTGTCGATCAAGCAAAAGAGAATCATATACGCTATATCCTATTTGAACAAAACGTTTCGTCTAAATTAGCAGAAGTAATTCAAAAAGAAGTAGGTGCAAAGCCACTTACTCTTCACAATTTAAGTGTTCTTACAGATGAGGATATTAAAAATAAAGAAACATACTTTACTTTGATGAAAAAAGATATTGAGACATTGAAAGAGGCTTTAAATAAATCGAAATAACATGAACTAATCACAAACTAAACCCGTACAAAGAGTCATATCAGCTCTAAGCACGGGTTTTTAATTTTATTCAAAGTTAATGTGAAAACTTTGTTAATCCACCATCCGCTTTTTAAATGTAACAACTGTAGCAATAGCTGCTATGACAATCCATCCAATAATCACTACAAATGGTTTAACTATTTCCCCAAAAGTAAAACTATTTTCAAGAATCTCCCCTAAAATTATGATTTGCGAACTTGGAAGCCATGCGAGAATTTTCAAAATAGGATAACTTTCAACAAAGTTCATAGCAGTTGGACCTAATGAAAATATGCCTAGTACAGGTAACACAATGACTGAGGATTCCATAACAGACTTAGCAAAAAGACCAAGAAATGATCCGACTGCAATGTAAAAGAATGATGATAATATAAGTGCTAATGCCATCAATGCAAGATTTCCTGGCATATACCCTGATAAATACATGCATCCCGCTACAATAGCCATAGTGGATATAAATGTAAGTGCACTTTTACCAATTAAAATTTCAGAAGTGGATGCGGGAGATAGCATTAAACTACGCAATGTGTTCTTCTCTTTCTCTTCAGCAATCAGACAACACTGTACGTATGTACATACAATTGAAAATGTAATATTAATCGACATAAAATATCCTGGAATCGTATCAACACCCATTCGAGCATAAAAAGCTGCTAAAATAAGTGGTAAGAAAATCATTGATGATACCGCGATATTTCGTGAAAACTCCTTGTAGTCCTTAACTAAAATTGCTTGAATTCTTCTAACTGATGTATTCATAGTAGTTCCCTCCCTGTTACTTGTACGAAAATATCTCCTAAACTAGGTTCATTAGTCGCTATGCGCTCTACTTGATTATTTTGCATCCACTCAAACATCTGTTTTGCATCCTCTGAACCTTTGCTAATTATCTCCTTACGTCCATCCATTAGTTCAACTGTTATCGAATCATCTCCAAACTGGCGCTTTAAGTCGTTTGGTGAACCAATTGCACGTATTGTCCCTTTATCTAAAAAAGCAACTCGATTACAAAGTATTTCAGCTTCTGCCATATCATGAGTTGTTAAGAAAATTGTCGTTCCCATCTCATTTAGTTTACGTAATCCTGCATAAATATGATTTGTGTTCACAGGGTCAAGCGCTGAAGTTGGCTCATCTAGGAAAAGTAATTCTGGTTTATGCAAAATAGCACGTGCCAATGTAACTCGTTGAATCATTCCTTTTGATAAAACACTAACTCGCTTTTTGCGCTCTTCATATAAGTTAACAAACGTTAGCGCTTCTTTGACAGATAATTCAGGTAAATTATATAATTTACTATATAGTAGGAGATTTTCTTCAATTGAAAGTCTCGTATATAAGCCACTATTATCTGTTAAGATACCAAAACGTTTGCGTGCTGCTGGTTGCTGTAATGCTCTAGCATCACTATTAAAGACTCGTACAACTCCACCAGTAGCCGTAAGTTGCCCTGTTAAGATTTTAATCGTCGTGGTTTTACCCGATCCACTCGGTCCTAGAAAACCGAATATTTCTCCTTTTTTAATTTCAAAAGAAACATCGCGAATTGCTTTCTCCTTTTGAAAGCTCTTTTCTAAATGATTTACTTCAATTATTGTTTCCATCATTATTCCTCCTGTATTCGTTCTTGACCTAAGAATACAAGAGGCTACAAAATCGTGCATTATTAATCGGGTGAATGGAGCTATATGGTGGTGAATGATATCAGATTATGTGTGAATGGAGCACAATTATTTCCTGAGAAATAATTTATATTCCGACTATTTTCTTTAATTCGACTAACTTACTTTTAGACAAAGGAACGTGCGTTCTATCATTTCCAGATAAAATTAAGCTATAGCTGTTTTTAGTCCATGTAACAATTTCTCTAACCTTTTGTAAGTTAACAATATATGACCTATGACAACGGAAGAAACCGAATGGAACTAGACGCTGTTCGAGATCATTAAGTGTTAATGTACACGGAAATGAATCTCCACTTACATATACATTCACTAAGCCGTCTACACTTTCAATATAATCAATCTCTGGTGGATTAAATAAAATGAATTTATCATTCAGCTTTGTTGGGATCTTCTCTAATTTAATCAGCTGATTTTCTGTTTCAGATATTCTCTCAGATTCTTTCCTTTCTTCTTGTAAATCTAGTGGCTCTAAACCCTTAGAATCCAATCTGTATAATTGATCTGAGGAACCAATCATATCTTCTAAATTATTCGCCAAAAGATATACAATACAACCTCTCTCTTTTAATGTTGTAATGACAATATCAACAATACGCTTTGTTTCAATATCAAGATTTTGAAAAGGCTCTTCTAAAATATGTATAGGATGCTCGTGAATTAATAGTTTGGCAAATCGAACTCTTTGTATTTGTACTTCATTTAAATTTTTGATTTTCACATTTTTTTTATCCATTAATCCGGTTATTTTAATAATATCCTCAAGTACTGCGTTGGAATTATATAGTGCACGTTCATATTTCAAGCTTTCTATAACTGTTAGCCGTTCATAGCATCCTTCTTTTCTAAAATGAAGATTTATTTGGTTGTTATGTTGGAGTTGTTGTACTATATAGCTTATTTGTTCTACATCTGAGTATATACCTGCCACAGCGCCAGTATTAGATGGTAGTTCAAATGAAGGACAAATAGTGACACCACCAATAACCGACTCTGGAATTGTAATTTGTATATGTTCTTCAGTCATAAGTTCTAACTTCCTCTCTCAAATAATAAAATTATACAATATAATGGTAATTAATTTAAACCAAATAAATACATATACAAAGTATTGTGTTCAAAGAAATGTTACTGCCTTTAAACAAATTAAACCACCTATGATATTAATCATCATAGATGGTTTGAGTAATTCTACTATTTCAATCGCTTGAGATTATTCTTTAATTAATAAATCGTTTAATTTTCTTCGCAACAACTTATTTGAACCATTTCGAGGTAACTCATTAACGATATGAATTTTATGAGGTACTTTATACTTTGCTAATTGTTCTCTGCAATAACCGAGCAATTCCTGTACATTCACTTCTTTCTTCAGAACAACAAATGCATTAGGTACTTGCCCCCACCGGTCATCATCTACTCCACATACACCAGCTTCATGGACAGCTTCATGTGAAATTAGCACATTTTCAATCTCAGCAG
This sequence comes from Viridibacillus sp. NPDC096237, assembly GCF_050278625.1. Taxonomy (NCBI): domain Bacteria; kingdom Bacillati; phylum Bacillota; class Bacilli; order Caryophanales; family Caryophanaceae; genus Viridibacillus; species Viridibacillus sp. NPDC096237. The sequence goes on from NZ_JBNNTI010000048.1 coordinate 11,890, forward strand.
GGTAAATATTTTCACCACCAGAAATGATTAGATCTGAACGGCGGTCAACTACATATAAATAACCTTCATCATCTAAATAGCCAATATCTCCAGAATGCAACCAACCATTTACCTGGGAAGGTTTATCTGCAAAGCGTCCAATATATCCAGGAGTTACATGAGAACCACGTATTAATATCTCACCTTGATCGAAAGCTTTTTCTGCACCATCGATACGAATTTGATTGAAAAAGAGCGCTTTACCTGCAGATCCTAATTTACGTAATGCATCTACACTTGATAAAGTTGCTGTTTGAGAAGATGTCTCTGTCATTCCATATGTTTGAGCGACCTTAAGATTAAGTTGTATTGCCCTCTTCAAATAATCGATAGGAACCGGTCCGCCTCCTGCAAGCATTGTTAAAAATTTTGGAGAAACTTTTGCATTTCGAGCTTCTAACTCCGATAAAATTCTTTCTAATGTTACAGAAACTACAGACATTCTTGTAACTGTACCTGCTACTAACTCATTTACGATTTCCTTGACATTAAATTTAGGGAACAGCTTAATCTCCACACCGTGTAATAATGACTTGGCAAGCATTGAAAATCCACTGATATGAAATAATGGCATTGTACAAAGCCAACAATCCCCTACTACTAAACCCATATTATAAACGGAGGAGGTAGCACTTGAAACGTGATTTCCTACCGTTTGCCTTACACCTTTTGGAAAACCAGTTGTTCCAGACGTATACATTATCGTCATCGTTTGGTCATCATTCCACTCTGACACTAGGGGGAAATCACGTTCACTACTTGCATTTATAGCATTAAAACGAAATACAGGTACTTCTGTTACAGGTAATTTCCCTACCAATGCATCTTCTACTAAAAGAAAATCGACTTGAGCATCTTCGATTTGATATGCCAATTCTTTTTCTGTTAAACGTAAATTTAATAGAACCATTTCACATTGGAGATACATACAAGCATACATCATCCATATTATTTCCGGATTAGAAGATGCATAAATTGCAACACGTGATTGCTGCTGTTTCACCCCATTTTCCGTTAGCTTTTTAGCAAGGATAAGTGCTTTATCATTCACTTCTTTAAATGTCCAACTCTCACTTTCAAAGCTAAGTGCAATTCGTTCAGGTGTTAACATACTGCGTTGTAAAAGCCAGTTAGGAACCATCTTTTTCACCACCTTTTTAATTATTTTGATAAAAAAAGCTGCCCTAGATGGACAGCTAAAACAAATGACAACTATACTGAGCCGTCTTGTTATTGAATTTTGAGAGTCCCACAGAATGTGGTGTTCTTAGACTGTGTTCCTTTAGTTTCAGCAGCCAATCCCTCGAGGTCACTTTCATCTTCTCGATCATATCAGTCGGGCGCTCAAAGTCTAAGAGCGACTTTGGCTTCCGCCTTCCAATGACCTCGCTGTTGGACGAGCGCCTTGGGCCAACAGGATGTTGGTCATAAAACCGTTACGACAGGACGTCGTGAACTTAGGTTGTCTTCCTTAACCTTAAGGGAATCTTGGGAATTGGCCGAAGTCTGGTTCGCGTTTTTCTTTGAATGCGTCGCGACCTTCTTTTGCTTCGTCTGTTGTGTAGTAAAGTAAAGTTGCGTCTCCAGCAAATTGTTGAAGACCTGCTAAACCATCTGTGTCTGCGTTGAATGAAGCTTTTAGGAAGCGTAATGCAGTAGGTGATTTAGAAAGCATTTCTTCACACCATTGAACAGTTTCGTCTTCTAATTTTTCTAGAGGAACAACTGTATTTACTAAGCCCATATCCAATGCTTCTTGTGCATCGTATTGACGGCATAGGTACCAAATTTCACGCGCTTTTTTATGACCAACGATACGCGCTAAGTAACCTGCACCGTAGCCAGCGTCAAATGAACCTACTTTAGGTCCAGTTTGTCCGAAGCGAGCGTTTTCTGCTGCGATTGTTAAATCACAAACGATGTGTAGAACATGTCCGCCCCCAATTGCGTAGCCAGCAACCATTGCTACTACAGGTTTTGGAGTGATACGGATTAAATGTTGTAAGTCTAATACGTTTAGACGAGGAATGTTATCATCGCCAACATAGCCACCGTTTCCACGAACTTTTTGGTCTCCACCTGCGCAGAATGCTTGGTCACCTTCACCAGTTAAAATAATTACACCGATATTAGCATTATCGCGTGCACGTGTAAATGCATCGATTAGTTCTGCTGTTGTTTTTGGACGGAATGCATTGCGTACTTCCGGACGATTAATTGTAATTTTCGCGATACCATTGTAAGATTCATACTTAATATCTTCGTATGTACGCTCTGTTACCCATTGACGAGTCATATATATGATCCTCCTATTTGTGAATTTTTATATTTGTTCCTCTATTATTGTAGCAAAAGTTTCTGGATTTTCCACATGAATTGCATGTCCAGCTTTTGGCACGACTATATGCTTACAATTTTGGAATAAATTATTCATATCAATAGCTTTTTGATTGAACTTTTTATCTAACTCCCCTGTTACTAAGACTACTGGCTTAGTAACACTTGCCAACTCATCCCAATATGAATTCTGCTGTCCTGTACCAACGCCTCTTAAGCTATTTGCTAATCCTTTTTCATTTTGCAATAAACGCTCTGCACGAATCTGCTCTTGAATGTCTAAAGATAAGTCTTTCTGTGATTCGAATAAGGATATATTCTCCCAATAGTCTACAAAAGCTTGGATACCCTCTGCTTCAAGACGTTCTGCTAAAATATTATCTGCTTCTACTCTAGATGTACGCTCTTTAGCCGTTTGTAAACCTGGTGAAGCACTTTCTAAAATAAGCTGCTCTATTGTTTCAGGATATTGCAAAGCATAAGCTAATGCGATGCGTCCCCCCATAGAGTAACCTACTAACGAGAACAAATTGACTCCACGTTGTACTAATAATTCATGTAAGACTGCAACTTGCTTCTCCATGGAATAATGTTCTACGGTTTTCGGGCTATCTGTGTAACCATGACCGATTAAATCAATTGCAATGATACGTACTTGATTCCCCATTAAACTTATTACTTTATCCCAAGTTGCAGAACTTCCAGTAAATCCATGTAATAATACTACGGTTTTTTCGATACGTGGATTAATAATTTCATAATGCACATTTAAGCCGTTTACTGTCATTATTACGCTTGCCATTTTGTATCTAACTCCTCACCAATCGCGCTCCATAATTTACGGTGTGCCGCTACGTTTACTTGACGATTTGTAAATACTTCAATCAAGCGTAGCGGTTTTTGTTTTGGTGTTTGTAACACTTCTACAAATGTTTCTTTTGTTTCTACAGCTTGATATTCTGCTCCATACATTACCGCGATTTCTTTAAAGTTAAGTCCTGATGGCGTTCCAAATAATTCTTCATAATGTGCGTCTTCTGTTGCTTGTGCTAAATATGAGAAAATACCACCGCCATCATTATTCATCACAACGATTGTCATATTACACTCTTGATATCGTGTCGTGATTAAACCATTCATATCATGCAAAAATGCTAAATCGCCTATCAATAAATACGTTTCACGTTGTCTAGCAAGTTGCACACCAAAAGCAGTAGATACTACACCATCAATACCATTCGCACCGCGATTCGCAAAAACTTTCACATCTTTCACCGTTTTATTGAAAAATGTATCTACATCTCGGATCGGCATACTGCTACTAGCAAATAAATCGCTCGATTCAGGTAAATTAGTAAATAGCGTTGCTGCCATTGCACCCTCATCAGATTCAGCTTCCAAATATAGCTCTATATATTTCGTTGCAATATCATTTGCAGTAATCCATTTCTCTCTATAAGTAGCATGAATTATCGGTTCAACAACGATATCTTCTAACCAGTCACTGACACTAGCATGCATATGATGTGTCGCAATTGCTAAAGAATCACGGAACATCGGATCCTCATCTACTACAATAAATATTGCAGGCTTGACCTTTGTTAAAAATAAAGAAAGCGGTTTTGATACTAGCTGTGCACCAAATCGAATAACGGTATCAGGTGCCATCGAATCTTTAAAAGTTGCGTTTTTCAAAATAGCATCATACTGATCAATAATATATTCCATACAATCAGCAGGGATATTCGAACGTAAATGAGATAAGCTCTCTACAAGAGCCGGCCATTTTACCTTTCGAATTAACCCCCAAACAGCTTCTAAATCCGCTCCTGGATTCATCTCACCGAAGATTAACAATCCTTTTTCAGTTTTGTTAATTGCCTCTTCTAACATGTTAAATGCTTTTTTCGAAGGACGTAATTCAGCTCTATAGCTTTCCACAAAAGTCCCGACAGGTAACGTTTCTTGGAAATTAATCAGTAAAGGTTCGCGGAAAGGTACATTAATTTGTACAGGTCCAGCAGGTGCCGTCGTCGCAATCGACATCGCACGTGCTATATGACGTTCTATAAATGACATTGTCCCTGTCGAAGTTTCTGGTAATGGGAAATCCACTGACCATTTCACATGTGTACCGTATAAATGCACTTGATCAATTGCTTGTGGTGCTCCAACTTCACGTAACTCATGGGGACGATCAGCCGTTAATATGATTAAAGGTACACGCGCATAGCTCGCTTCTACAATTGCAGGAAAGTAATTCGCTGCCGCTGTTCCTGATGTACAAACTAGCACAACTGGCCGGATACTTGCCTTCGCAATACCTAATGCCAAGAATGCTGCAGAACGCTCATCTACTTGACGATATAAATTAAATTCCTTTGAAGAAGCAAAGGCATAAGCAAGTGGCGTTGAACGTGAGCCTGGACTCACAACTACATCTCGTGCTCCCGCCTCATATAAAGACGCCACAAGCTTATAAACATAGCTGGTTAAAGTCTCTTTCTCACTCATGTAATTGTCCTCCTAAAGCTCGTAACATCGGACGGAATTTCACTAAAGTCTCATCATACTCACTGCTTGGTTGTGAATCAGCCACAATGCCACCACCAGCATATAAAAATGCTTGGTCTTTAGCTAAAAGAGCCGAACGGATTGCTACAGCAAATTCACCGTTACCTTGTGCATCTAACCAACCAATTGGTGCTGCATATAGACCACGATTCATCGGTTCATATTCACGAATGACTTCCATCGACTTCATACGAGGTACGCCTCCTAGAGCTGGTGTTGGGTGCAACGTTTTAACCAACTGTAAAATAGTAGCCTCCTTTTTCATAGGTCCTTCAACCGGTGTAAACAAATGCTGTATATCTCTAATTTTCAACAACTTAGGTGCATGAGGTATTTCATAGCTTACACAATTTTCTTTAAATGTTTGTAGAATCATATCTACAACATATTGATGCTCCGAGCGATTTTTTGCATCATTTAATAAGCCTTGTCCAAGCAATTCATCTTCTTCTACCGTTTTCCCACGCTTCACAGAACCTGCGACACATGAAGAATACGCATACATATCCGAAACCTTCACTAAGCGCTCAGGAGATGCTCCGAAAAATAATTTCCCTTGCTCCTCTAAGCCAAATAAATAACTCTCAGGCTGCTCCATAATAACTTGTGACAATACATTTGGAGATGATACCTGCTCCTCAAATTGCAGTGCAAGTGAGCGTGCTATGACAACTTTATCAGCTTCTTTTTGGCGAATTAAAGACGTCACCTTACTAATAGATGCCAAATATTCTTCTTTATATGGCTCATAGCTACTCTTAATTTGTGGCTTCACATATGTTTTTAATGCTTTTACCTGCGCTGTATGAATTAGCTCATCACGCTCTTTACGTAAAGCTGCAAGCGCGTCCACAGTATTTTCTTCCTCTGTGATTAAATGAATGCTCACATAAGCTTGATCATTTCGCATCACAAGCTGATATGTTGCCACAGCAAAAAAAGCTTCTGGGAAGCCTGTCCATTCACCCGATACTTTATTTTCCGTATCGAATGTAAAGCCACCAAACAAAATTGGTTGTAAATTATGTTCATCATTAACCACATTTTGCGTTAACTTTTTCCATTGTTGTTCAACATCATCAAATCTTTGTTCTTTTGCATTGCTTGTAATGGTATGAGCATGACCCAAACCTGCAAGCGTAAATGTTTTTTCACGATTTTGCCAAAAAAATCGTTGTCCAGCAAATGATTGCTCACCCGCTTCAAAAAAGGCGAGCGCTGACAATCGACTTACTTCTATTGTTTCTGTATGAAAATGTAATATCGATTGATCCGTTTCAATTCGGTCGCCGGTTGTTGCTGACAACTTCCGATTCATGAAAATTCCCTCCGTCAACGGATTCCACCAATTACTGGAATCCACTCGTACATACTTAAATATCCTATACTATCATACATCTTTCTCGCCGATTCGGCACTTCATTTGCAATGTTCTATCGCAATTTTTACTCACTTTCGCCACTAATTTACAAAAAATCCAGTACGACTAAAATATAAACGTCAATATAGCTTGTGTCATGACGGTTTGCCTATTAACATATATTGTATATATTAACTACCATGCTTGAATGATGAATTGAAATCGACATGAACACGAGAGTTAAAGACACTAGAAGAAAAGGGGTTATCACTATGGGAAAATACTTTGATAACAAGCCACTAAAAACATTATTTATGAAATTAAAACGAAAACTGTTGAAAAAGCCACTTATCACGGCGAGCCTTGCAATCGCCTTCTTTTGCTTTTTAGTAAGTAATGCAACTATTTCCCCTGTAATGGCTAATGGTGTAAAGAAATTAGCTCCTATTCAATTAGATTTGAATGGCACTAGCTTGACAACGGAAATTTTTGAAACCCTTGGCAAACTCGGTTATTCAGTTGACAGTGCAGGATACATGACGAATCCTTATACGATAACTGTTTCTCTTAATTCAACTAAAGAAGAATTGAATAATGAGAAACTAATCGTCACAAAACAAATAGAAAAGATTCTTGCGAAACGTCACATTGATAATTATAAAATTAAAATTGAACAATCCAGAAAATCCCCTCCTAATGAGACGTCTAAAAGTAAAGAAATCAATAAAGAAATGATGAACATATTCCCTGTCATTTCAAAAACCATGAAAAGATTCGGTTATGATACATCGGGCATTGGATATAATAATGGTGTAATCAGTATAGATTTACCTAATACTGTGAAGAGAAAAAAGGCTATTAAGCAAGCTGTAGAGAAAGCGTTAATGAAGAAAAAGTTTGAATTTAAAAAAGTTGAATTTAACCTGTATAACGAATCAAAAAGATTACAAGAATCGAGATGGAATTCAATTATAAGCATTATATCTGATAATCTTATTGGGAAAAGTGATTACAAACTAAAAGACGTAGGCTATAGAGTGCAGGCTGGAAAAACTTACATTTCTTTAAATACGGGGTTAGACAACTCTAAGGATAAAGCTGAAAATGTCACTTATTTAAAAGAAACTTTCGAGAAATTTTTCGCCTTAAATTCAACTAAAGTACAGATACAAAAAGACCCATATAAACTTATTATTTATGGTAAAAACAAACAATTTCTAGTGAAAATAGAAAAGAATTAATTATTATTTTGTAAACAATATAGTAAAAAACGTCATGATAATTTCATGACGTTTCTTTATGCTTACTTTTGTATTTTTTTCACGTAAGATAAAAAGTTCTTACTCGCTATACCTTTCACTTCATCTTCAGTAAAATGTTCTTGCAGCTTCCCTATTAAATTTTGAGCCTGAGAAGCATTGCTTAAATTCTCTACAGAATAGTAAATGCCATCAAAATCAGAGCCCAGCCCTAAATTCTCTACACCTACAACATTTGCTAAATGAACGAAATGTTGAATAAATGCATCCATTGATACTGATTTATCATGATTTTCAATAAATCCAGGATAATAAACTAAATGGATACGACCACCTTCTTCTATAAGAGCCTTAGCTTGCTCATCTGTTAAATTACGGGGATGATCACATAATGCACGTGCATTCGAATGACTTGCGATAATGTGCTTAGCTATCGGTAGCAAATCCCAAAATCCTTGCATATTTAAATGTGAAATATCTATGAGAATATCACGCTCATTTAATAATGCAACTACCTCTTTTGCAAAATCCTTCAAACCTAAATTAGGATCATTTTGTGCACCATAAGCAACTGCATTCTCATTATTCCAAGTGAGTCCAACTAGTTTTACGCCAGCGTCCAATATCGCCTGTAATTTGAACAGATCCTCTCCGATGGCATCACAACCTTCTAAAGTTAAAACCGCTCCAATTTCACCTTCTTGAAGCATCTCTATTTGACGCCAATCTGTAATATGTACCATCTCAGGGTTAGGTGCAAGAACTTGCGTTTGAAATAATTCTATTTGGCGGAGCGCCTCTAAATACTTTCTACTTTGAGGTACATCCTCGTCAACGAAAATCGCAAAAAACTGAACTTTCACTTTTCCTTTTTTTAAGCGTTCTAAATTTGCTTGTAATTGTGGTGCATTGCTAAAATTAATTGGTTCTTCGGCTATAGATAATTTCCACAGCACATCACAATGTAAATCGATAATATTCATCTTTCGTTCCCCCATTAACTTTCTTACTGCACATATTATACAGGGTTACGATGTTTCAGCATAATATCTCTGGTTTGGCTTTTGAAATACTTGTATACATAATATTATCGACAGTAGGACTGCGATTGCAGAAAATCCTATTGTCACCATTTGTAAAGAGAACCATTCAGCTAGAGCACCAATGATAAAAGTAAATGAAATTTGTAAAATACTTAAGAACATCGCCGTCACACTACCAAACCGTCCCATAATTTCTGTTGGCACATTTTTTTGATAGAACGTATCATATCCTGAGTTGGCAAATGACATAAAGAATCCTAAAAAGATAAATGCTGCAGTTGCAGACCAAAATCCAATAGAACTATAAAATAATAAATAACCAACTGTTGTCATTAACATTCCTATTGCAAAGTAGGTTTGTAATGATATTTTTTTCACTAGCATTGCTGATACAGATGCTCCAATAATTGAGCCTATTCCTGTAATACTGACAATCATCCCGTACATTTTATTAGATAATCCTAAGTTCTGTTTTATAAATGTTACCTCCTGTGAATCTAAAGAAAGAGCAATCATTAAAGCAAACTGGAATAATAAATATATTTTTATAAAATAATGATCTTGTTTTATATATAACTTAACTACTTGCCAATCCGCCATTATCATTTTTAATGTAATCGGTTCACGCTTTAATGTAGATTCATTTTCGGCATTTGGTAACAGATAAATACAAACCGCACACAAGAAGAATGTAATTGCGTTAATCACGACACATATGGTCGTACCTACTGTTGCAATTAGTATTCCTGCAAGAGCTGGCCCTATTAAAAAGGAACCTGAACTCAACATACTCATGATTGAATTAAATCGTCGACGATCTTTTTCCTCTACAAATTTAGTAATATAAAAGGTCGAACTTGGTCCAAAGAACGAACTTGCCATATTTGCTATAAACAATATGGCATAGACAGTCCATATTGATCCCATAAAAGGAACAAGTAATACAAGTAAGCCACGTATCACATCTGAAAGTATCATTAATCTTCTCTTATTCTGCCTATCAATAATGGAGCCTGCAAAGAAATTAGTCAGTAATTTTGCAACAGGACCCACAATATAAATACCTGCAACTGCTGCAGCTGAGTTCGTCATATCAAGCACCAATATATTCAATGCGATTAAATAAATCCAATTACCGAAGAATGAAACGCCAATACCACTAAGTAATAAAGAATATTTCTTCCACATACCTATATCTACACCCCTTTTGATTGATCAAATGATGCAACTGCCTTCTTTCTGCATTTACTTTAATCACTATAAAAAAACTATTTATTTCCATTTTACATTTTATATTACCAATTATGTATATTTACTATTAATAAATTGTTCCGAAATTTTTCTGATATCCATATTTCTGTCAAATCTCTAAGCACAAAAAAGAACTGTATCACTACAGTTCCATCAAAACTTTATTCAATTTGATCCGCTGGTGAATCTGAGGAACCATAAGACTCTACTTCTTGGAAGCTGTCTTCATAATCAACGATTGCTCTTGATTCATTAACAGGCTGTTCCGTAGAAGCGTTCAGCACCTCTTCTTCAACGGGTCTATCTTTCGGCACCTTATTTTCTGGTGCATGATCTACACAGGTTAGAGCTGTAGGCATAACTTCTAATCGATCGTGTAGAATATCTTCTCCACATACAGTACATTTCCCATAAGAGCCATCTTCTATTGACTGTAACGCTGCTTGAAGCTTTTCAATTTGCTCATCGTTATGGTCTTCTATTGCCATTTCAGTTACTTGATCTGTTAAATCTGTTGCTTGATCTGCAGGATGATTATCATAATTCGATAACTCCGTTGATTCTGGTAGCTCATGTGTATATTTTCTTCCCTGCAACACAAATAATTCTTCTACCATTTGATTTTTTAAACTTTCATATTTTGTGTTTGTCATTAAATTCCTCCAATAATATAACCTATTTATTATTATTTCCTATATTTTTTAAATCAAACATAAAAAAGAGCACTGCTTTTTGCAGCACTCTAATTATTCATTTTAGTATATATTAATATGGCATCTCTTAAGAGTTGCGCTGTTCCAGTTTGCTCTTTGTCATAATAGCTCGTAAAACGTGCATCTGCTATATACATTTCTGCAAGTCCTGCATGTGCCTCTTTACTATACTTTGGCCAATAATACATTAACCATCGCTTATGTGTTTCCGCAGCACGCTGAGCTACAGCACTATCAGCTCGACCAGTTTGCATTGCTTGTTTTAATAAATTCATCACTTCTTTCTCTAATGCTTGCACTTCTTCATATTGCTGTTCAGTCATATGCTTCACTTTTTTATTTGAAGCATCAACAGTAGTATCTCCATAATTTCGGCGTATCTCTCGGCCATATTGTTTTTCATTATCCATAATCATCTTTTCCTTTAAACCTTCAAATTTTTCTTCATTTGACATTTGAATTCCTCCACTCATTGCATTGATCGTTTTAGTTACTGTTGTAATCATGACATTCAATTGTTGGCGTTTCTCTATTAATGCTTTGTAATGCTCCATTAAAGCGTTCTTATAGTCAAAGTCCTCGGCAGTTACCATCTCTTTTATTACTTCTAATTTAAAACCTAATTCACGATAAAATAAAATCTGCTGTAACATATCAATCTCTTCTTGACCATATATACGATAGCCTGAAGAATTTACACGAGCAGGCTTTAGTAATCCAATATCATCATAATAACGCAAAGTTCTAGTACTAACTCCAGACAGCTGAGCAAGTTTTTGAATCGTCATTTCCATCTCAATTCACCCCCATGTCTTTACTATATAGCTTGGCGTAACGTTAAGGTCAACAGTTATTAAATAAAAAAATCTAAGTATCAGCAAACAGCGATTACTTAGACTTAATGTGTGAAGTTTTTCATTTTGTAAATTTACTGCTTTTTTCTTGGCTCAACATCCAATGTTGGAGCGACTAAAAAATCACACTATCCGATATGAATCCCGATTTCTTTAAATTTACTGGATAATAAAATTTTTGCTCGAAATCGCTCAAAGCTTTTAAAGCCGAACGTATTTCGTTTTAGTACTTTCGTACGGTTATTAATACCTTCTAAAAAGCCGTTTGAATATGGATACGCAAAGCTATTTAGAATTTCAGGTTGCCAATTTTTGAGTGTTTTAATAGCTCACGTTAACTCAGGAATATTGGCATCTTCTACTTCTTTGTAAAATTCATAAAGGGCTTCCTTGGTCTTGCTTATCCAAACAGGGCCATTTTCTTTAGCTTGATCAAACCATGGACAAAAGCGTTCTTTTAATTCATGAGCTCTCTTGAGTTCTCGAGACATAACAGTATATTTCTTTAAATACCAAGCCATTTGTTCATTCAGTTTACTCTCTCTTTTATAAAAAACATAACGCATTCTTATACATTTTTTTCAATCATAAGCATGCCATTCCTTTTGAATGCGGCGGCGAACGGCATCCATGCCCCAGTAGATATAGCGACAATAATGGAATCGATCGGCAATAATTATAGGGTGATTTAACGCTTTTTGAACGGTTGCCTTGAAAGATGGATTCATATCCATGACGACAATTTGGTAAAATATCAATTGGTTCATGTGTTTCCCCATTCGCAATAATTGCCTACTAATCTTACTTCTAAACAAAAAAACCTTTAGAATCATATTTGATTCTAAAGGTTTTTTAAAGTATGACCCCTACGGGATTCGAACCCGTGTTACCGCCGTGAAAGGGCGGTGTCTTAACCGCTTGACCAAGGGGCCTATATGGCGGAGAAGGAGGGATTTGAACCCTCGCGCCGCTTACGCGACCTACACCCTTAGCAGGGGCGCCTCTTCAGCCACTTGAGTACTTCCCCATATATGGCTCCGAAGGTAGGACTCGAACCTACGACCGTCCGGTTAACAGCCGGATGCTCTACCACTGAGCTACTTCGGAAAAATTTTAATGGTGGGCCTAAATGGACTCGAACCATCGACCTCACGCTTATCAGGCGTGCGCTCTAACCAGCTGAGCTATAGGCCCATAAAATTGGAGCGGGTGAAGAGAATCGAACTCTCGACAACAGCTTGGAAGGCTGTGGTTTTACCACTAAACTACACCCGCATCATGGTGGGTCAGGACGGAATCGAACCGCCGACACTTAGAGCTTCAATCTAATGCTCTACCAACTGAGCTACTGACCCATGATGATTAATACAATATTTTTTTAAAAAATGGCGGTCCGGACGGGACTCGAACCCGCGACCTCCTGCGTGACAGGCAGGCATTCTAACCAACTGAACTACCGGACCATTTGGTTGCGGGGACAGGATTTGAACCTGTGACCTTCGGGTTATGAGCCCGACGAGCTACCGAACTGCTCCACCCCGCGATAATGATATTATAAAATTATTTTTTAAAAATGGAGGAGGAAGAGGGATTCGAACCCCCGCGCGGTATGACCCGCCTGTCGGTTTTCAAGACCGATCCCTTCAGCCAGACTTGGGTATTCCTCCAAAAAAATATGATGTTGTGTAGATGGTGGACCTTGCAGGACTCGAACCTGCGACCGGACGGTTATGAGCCGTCTGCTCTAACCAACTGAGCTAAAGGTCCTTTAGTTTGGTTAGTATGGCGGCAGAGGGGATCGAACCCCCGACCTCACGGGTATGAACCGTACGCTCTAGCCAGCTGAGCTACGCCGCCATGATGATATTAAATTGATTGATTGTAATAATAAATTGGTGGAGCCTAGCGGGATCGAACCGCTGACCTCCTGCGTGCAAGGCAGGCGCTCTCCCAGCTGAGCTAAGGCCCCATAGGGTTAAAAGTATTAATGGTCGGGAAGACAGGATTCGAACCTGCGACCCCTTGGTCCCAAACCAAGTGCTCTACCAAGCTGAGCTACTTCCCGTTATTGGCGCGCCCGGCAGAAGTCGAATCCACAACCTTCTGATCCGTAGTCAGACGCTCTATCCAATTGAGCTACGGGCGCATATATTATTACTTATATTATATTAAAATAAATGGTGCCGAGGACCGGAATCGAACCGGTACGGTAGTCACCTACCGCAGGATTTTAAGTCCTGTGCGTCTGCCAGTTCCGCCACCCCGGCATATTTTGGAGCGGAAGACGAGGTTCGAACTCGCGACCCCCACCTTGGCAAGGTGGTGTTCTACCACTGAACTACTTCCGCAATATGCTGATAAACTTAAATATTATGGTGCGGGTGAAGGGAGTCGAACCCCCACGCCTTGCGGCGCTAGATCCTAAGTCTAGTGCGTCTGCCAGTTCCGCCACACCCGCATATAATTTTTTAAAAAATGGTGAGCCATGTAGGATTCGAACCTACGACCCTCTGATTAAAAGTCAGATGCTCTACCAACTGAGCTAATGGCTCATATAAAATGATGAATGGTGCCGGCGAAAGGAGTCGAACCCTCGACCTACTGATTACAAGTCAGTTGCTCTACCAACTGAGCTACACCGGCATAGTTTATTAAAAATGGTGGAGGATGACGGGATCGAACCGCCGACCCCCTGCTTGTAAGGCAGGTGCTCTCCCAGCTGAGCTAATCCTCCATATCGTCCGCCTAGCAACGTCCTACTCTCACAGGGGGAGACCCCCAACTACCATTGGCGCTAAAGAGCTTAACTTCCGTGTTCGGCATGGGAACGGGTGTGACCTCTTTGCTATCGTCACTAGACTATTTTATTAAGGACAAGAATTATTATATCATCTTTTTTGAAGTTTAGCAAGTGTTTTTTTTGCTATTTTAGAAAAGTTTTTTTCTTGTTCTCTCAAAACTGGATAAATCACATTGAAGTTTGTTAAGTAAAATTTGGTTAAGTCCTCGATCTATTAGTATTCGTCAGCTCCGTATGTCGCCACACTTCCACCTCGAACCTATCT
>NZ_JBNNTI010000049.1:0-13913 GCF_050278625.1 Viridibacillus sp. NPDC096237
TTCTTCTTTTACTGGACATAGTAGATTCTCCTTCTTGTTATCTATTATTCTACTTGCCCTTAATTTTACTGTCCAACTAAGTGTAGACTATTCAATGCTTGTAGCTTAAATATAGCGGGGTTTTTATGCATTTAAAAACAATGATTTTATCCGTAATTGGAATTTTAGTATTATAATGGATATATAATTTTAGAAAAAGGAGTTTTTTTTGTTCAAGGAAAATCTAACTAAGAAGAAAGTTGGCTTTTTTTCTATTTTCATGGTCTTACTCTGTTTAATAGCTGGAATTTTAGCTTTCTCTTTTAATATTTATCCTGGGGGTTACTCATTAAAGGAGAATTCAGAAGAAGCAACTGTTATAAAAAAGAATTTTTTCGAAAAAGAGAAACATGCTTTTGAGATTACAGAAGAAAACGAACTAAAAATCGCCTTAATAAAAAATGATGTAAAACAATTATTTACTATATGGTTAGTTAGCCTTTTAGTAATATCTTCATTGTTAATTATTTTAGTAAATAACGTACACAGAAAAGGAAATGTCGCATTTTTTCTACCTTCTATACTCTTAATACTACTAATTCCATTAGATATTTATGTTTATATTGATAATTTGGATCATATAGAACAACTAATTAGAAATTTAAAAATATAAATAAGAGACTTGACTGAAGTCAAGTCTCTTTAAGCTGCCTTATAGACAAATTAATTATAAGCGGTGTATGTATAACTATTTATACTGGCCTTTTATTAACCTCTTAGCATTCCTACACTACTATAAAATTCAATAAAGAAATAGACACTAAAGCCGATTAGTATTACTCCCGCAAGAACAGAAGCCCATTGAATATATCTAGTGTTTAATACCTTCCTCGTACCAGCAATTATTGTCATTAAGCCAATATCATGTATCAAAATCCCGATTAATATGCCGGATCCTATAATTAAAAAGTTAATCGTATTTGATGCATCAAAGGAATTAATCAAAATCGGCCCAAAAATACTAACCCAAAATACTAAGTTCCCTGGTGAAACAGCTACAAGTAAACCATTAAAATATGATGATTTTAGTGATTTCGTCGATTTTTCACCTGATAGTGAAATACCATGATCTGCGTTTTTTATACTATCATAGCCAACATACAGTAAGAATAATGCACCGAGCAACCACAAGAAGGTTTGAATGATAGGAACAGCTAGTACTGAAGCTAAACCAAAATACAATAATAAAATAAGTACTAAATCTACTGTCATTCCACCTAGTCCAACAACCCAACCATGCATAAAGCCGTTTTTAAGCCCCTGCTTCGTCATCTCAATTGTAATTGTTCCAACAGGTAGTGCAATGGAAAGCCCTAGTAAAATATTCGTTAAAAATAGTGTAACCAATTAATAACCCCCTTCATAATGCATTTATATATATTAATATAAAATGAATTATTATGCAACCGTATGAATATTAACAAAAACAGAAGTTAAATATGCTTCACTCTCTCTAAGGAAAGTTGCAAAAATAGTGGTTGTCCAAAATTCTACTAAATATGTAACTTTCCCTATCACTTGTTAATATATTTAAACTTCTCTTTTTTTTATCCTATCTTTTTTCCGTCCTTTTCAAATAACGAACTAACGTCATCCCGCTATTGATTTCTACTTCTTCTCCAGTCTTACAATAACCTAATTTTTCATAAAAATAGCAATTCCGCTTTTCTTGTTTTATCGTATCAAGTTCCCATTGTCGTGTTTTATTGTATTTTTGTTCTACTTGTTTAAAAGCTTCTTGAGCGATTCCTTTGCTTTGAAAAATCGGATGAATATATATCGGGCTTATCCTTGTTCGGTTATTTTCTTTTGGAACAACCCTAATCCCTCCAGCTATATTTTGTCCATAGTAAATTGCATAGTAATCTGAATACGTTTCAGCTATTCTATTTGCTAACTTTTCGATTGTTTCATTCGCCGGGTTCGTTTTAAGATCATTGTATTTTATTAATAGTGGCATAAAAGCGGCTACTTGGATTTTATGTAATGCTGCAAGGTCTTTATTTGTCGCTGCTCTTAAAGTTATTTGCTTAGACATTTACAACACCCCTTATTTTGGAAATAATGTTATATGTATTGTCCCATATTTATTTGAAAATTCATATTTCCATTGCCTGATTTCGTACATATGTAAACAATATAAGCAATTAAACATCAATACCTTAACCTTTTAAATTCAATTGGTCTTATTCAACATTAGAATGCGTTACAAAAATTGTTAATACTGGTGAAATTATATGCAGATTAGCTATACTATATTTATAGCAACAAAATTAGTATGGTGTATATAGTTATTCATATAGGTGCATTGTCGTACAGTAAATTGAGCAAGTACAGGGCCAAACTAAATAGCAAGTGATTGTATAAATGCTGTGGATTGGTTACTAAACGTTCGAGGTGATTTATGAAAATAAATATTTCTCAGTTGCACCATGATAAACTATCAGATTCTCAACTCACAGATCTTCTGTTCAAAAATCTAGTAGATGATTATGAGAAGGGAGATGTGATTTTTGTTCCTGGTAGTAGTAAAGCTGTAATATACCGCTTACCAAAGGCCATACAACTATATAATGAAGGGAGAGCAAATAAAATATTATTTTCTGGTGGAGTTATTTGGGAAGGCACAAACTTAACAGAGGCACAATTATTAAAACAAAGGGCTATCCAATTGGGAGTCCCTGAGGAGGATATTCTAACAGAAGGCCTATCACTTCATACGAAAGAAAATGTTCTTGCTTCCCTACTTATACTTGATCGTGCATTTGAATTAAACAACATTAAGAGAATATTAGTTGTTACTAGCAGCTATCACATGAGAAGAACTCATTTAAATCTTAAAACCTATTTGCCTGATTGGATTCAATTTTCAATCTGTCCAGTAGATGATACAACTACAAAAGTAGATAACTGGTTCCTAACTTCTTATGGTAGAGAACGAGTAGAAATGGAAGCAAATAAAATAATTAACTATGTTAAGCAAGGAAGTATTATGGATGAAATAATCGAAATAGCCGAAAACTGACAATACTGAGATATATTCCCAAGTTTTTTTCAGGAAAATCTCTTAAAAAGTCCAACTTTTCATACTTTTATGTTATCATTTATTTAAATATTTCCTATTTTTAGCAAACACCCCTCTGCTAATTTGGATTCGATTTTCAAATTCAACAAAGTAATTCTAAAATCATTTAAGGAGTGACGCCAATGTAGACAACAATCTTCTCTTGAACAATTAAATAAGAGGGGTTGTTTGCGTTGAAAAACAAATCATTTTATGCATTGCTAGCAGGAGAGTCTGTAGCCAATGCTGGCGATACATTTTACATTGTCGCTCTCATCACAACTGTTTTTAATGTAACAGATTCTTTGTTTTATGTTTCTTTGGTTCCAGTCATTAATTTGTCTGGCGGATTTTTAGGTGGCTTGGTCGCTCCACTTCTAATTGATCGATTTAAATTAAAGTCAATTTTATTGAACTCTCAATTCGTGAAGACATGTATATTACTTGTGCTATCACTTTATGTATCACTATTCCTATCAATTGATACGTTTATGATTATTTATATGCTTATTTTCTGTATTAATTTTTTGGATGGTTTTGCTCATCCTACAAGTAGTGCGATTATTCCTGAGCTTATTGAAGAGGCTTACTTACTAAAAGCTAATAGTCTTATGTCCTCTGTTTACCAATTCATTAATATGGGTGGTTGGGCAGTTGGTGGGATGTTGGCAGTGCTTTTGCATTCAAATGGATTGTTAATCTTAACGTTTATTTTATATGTTTTGTCCACATTTTTACTGACATTTATTAAAATCGAAGAAAAGAAACTAATTACATCATCATCTGAAAAAGAAAGTACTATGCATTCTTTTTTAGAGGGATGGAAATTAATAATGGTGGATAGTAAACTACGTATACTTCAAGTCACTCTGTTTTTAGGTTCATTTGCCGCTCCTGTTTGGGTGTCCTCTATCATATACCCTTTTATAAAGTTACGACTGCAGGAAGGTACTGAGTGGTGGGGGTATATTAATGCTGCTTTCTTTCTAGGTTTATTTTTTGGTGGTTTGTTCGGATATACAAAATCTGATTTAGTTAACCGAAACATCCAACTTGTCATATTGATATGTGGATTTATTGCTTCTATTATGACTTTTCTGTTTGGGATCAACAGTTATCCATTACTCGCTCTTTTGTTGAGTAGTATTTATGGTTTATTCCATGAGTTGTACATGATAGCTATTAATACATTGATTCAAGGTAGGGTCAAAGAAAAAATTCTAGCCAAAGTATATGCTGCTCAAAGTTCTATTACTATGGTTACTTTTGGGGTCTCCACTCTGTTATTCGGGGTAATAGGAGAACGATTTAATATTATCGCTGTATTTATAATTTCTTCGATTGTTTTATTTTTGTCGTTTATCATTCTTTTGGCAAATAAAAAACAGTTGTCGATATCAATTATTGATACGAATCAAAATGTTGATATTGAATAATCTTATTAAGTAAACATGTGAGCATTACTTAATAAGATTTAAAAAAACGTCCATTCTTGTTCATATATGAACTGAGTGGACGTTTCGTTTTTTAAGCATTCTATTTTCTATTCTTTTACTCCATGAAAGTTAATAAATATTATTTAGTTTCGTTCCAATCCATTCAAAAACCCGCTTATTAGAATCAACCTTTTTCAAGTGTAAAAATTTATTATTATGATGAAGAATGCTACAATTACGATTAAAATGATTGTTTCAAGAAAATTATAATCCTGGTCTTTTTTATTGCGGATTTGTTCTCGATAAAGCCGTTGAATTTGTTTTTTATTCGCAAACTTCATCAATACTCCCCCAATTAATCATAATGTTCATACCGTATTTACTTTTTTCAGCAACCAAATGAACTATTTATACACTTATTACTTATAATACCATTTCATTGATTTCCATCTATAATTTTATAGGAACTCCTTTTGTATTGTATGCCAAGAAATGATTTCTTCTAAAGGTATAGGCCCAAGTACATTTTTTCACCAACTTCTTCCAAAACAGTTGTTCACGTTAAAAGAAAAATTCATAAGTATTTTGGCTAATCATTCATTACCAGGATAACGCTGTCTTAAAAGAATTAATTAATACTTAAGCCGTGTCGCCCAAGCTGCTACAAACATCATCCAAAAGTTTACGCAACATCATCCTAGAATAAAGACCCATTCATAGTACGGAGCTATCATAAACGCTAGAACCATGTATAGTAATGCCACAGAAAAACTAGCCTACAAAATGCCTTTTTTGCTTACCGTTGCTTGAAGACAAATGAAAACTCAGAATTAACCTCCCTGACTGGCCATTAGGTTAATATTACCAAAAATAAGAAATGTAATATATAGCAATAAAAAAACAGCTTATACTTTCAAGAAGTATAAGCTGTTTTTATCAAATCAATCTGTCTTCAATTTAGAATAGATACTAAGGTCGTTAAACTTTCCTTTAGATTTTTCGGCCTGTCTTAGAGTTCCTTCAAATACAAAGTTTAACCTTTGCAAAACCTTTATAGAATTTATATTTTCAGGTTCTACTTTTGCTTCGATTCTATTTAACTCTAAATTAAAGAATGCATAATCTAGCAAAGCATTAATCGCTTCTGAAGCATATCCCTTACCCCAAAACTCTTTAGCAAAGTCATAGCCAATTTCTGCCTTTTCATTTTCAAAATCAACTGTATTATACCCACAAGAACCGATAATCTCATTAGAATTCAATTCAATTATCGAGTAACGAGCAGCTTTGTTCTCTAGTGCCAATTCATTTAAAAAATTTATCATAACTTTTGCTTGTTTTTCATCAGTAAAACTGCTGATATTCATAAATTTAATAACATCTGGATCTGACCAAATTTTAAATAACCTAGATGAATCAGATTCTTTCATTTCCCTTAAAAATAATCTTTTTGTGTGTAGTTCTGTAATCAATACTTTTCCCTCCAATATGTTTTTTCATTTGGGTTAAAGTTATTGATATCTGCGCATAGTTCAGTCCCTTCAATATAAAATCTGGTTTTATTATACAAAATGTAATTGGTTCACACAAATTGAAAAAGTAATTTCCATTGTACATGAATTTCAAGACTTTTCATCATATCCTATATCACAATTGAGGTTAGTTCAGTCATATGTTGGATAACAACATCGGCTTGCTCTAATTCACTTGGCTGGGAAAAATCAAATTGGCACCCTACTGCAATCAATTTATTGTCCTTAGCTGCATTAATATCCGAAATCCTGTCTCCTACAACATAACCTTGCGTAATATTGCTTTCTTGTATAATTCTTTTTACTAAATCCGATTTACTTCCGCTTTCAACTTGCTGAATGCTGTATGTTTTTTTAATCCATCGATTTAATTGATACTTCCCTACTATTGCTTGCAAATATTCCATTTGTCCATTGCTGGCTATGAATAAGTTATAATGATTTGCTAATATTTCTAAAGTTGCCTCTACCTCTTCATATAGCTCGCCATCTCCCTTATTAATATGTTGAATTAATTGTTCATGGAAAATGTCATTTGCTTCATTCCGTATCATTAGTGAATGTTGTGGTAATAACGTTTCCCACACTACATTTAATGGTACCCCCATAATTTCTCTATATCGATCAATTGGTGTTTTCCCATTCCATAAATCTTTATTTCTGAGCTCGTTGAATGTCGTTTCTAATGCTGGTTCCAAAATAAGATTCGTTTGAAATAATGTGCCATCCATATCAAAGATTATTGTTCTAGTCAAAATTCATATAACTCCTTTCTGACTTACACGTCGTTTTTAACATCTCAATAAACTTTCTCTATGTACATTACTTAATTTTATATATTTAAACGTATCATTCTGTAACTCTTCATAGATTGTATTGAAAGTAGAGAACGCTAAATTATATTGTTCTTTTGTAATCCATCCTTCATCTAACGCTTCTTCAATTTCTTCTAAATCTTTTTTTATTATTTCCCCTGTAGGTAAGACAATTAAATCTAAAAATAGATCTTCCATATAGGGCACACCATTCTCGATACCATTATGAGTTGTAATGTCTATATACCATTGAATAATTTCATTCGATTCGTTGAACATTGTAGTAATTGCAAAATGTTCATTCTCAGGAAGCTGTTGAAGCCAAGAATAGCCATTGTCGACAATACAAATTTTCTTGTTACAATGGTATGTCCATAATGGTTCTTTTACTTTGTTTAAAGTTAATAAAGCAATATTTCCTGAAAAAATCGTATCAGTAATATATAATTGTTTGAATTCACGCTCTATGATCCTTGTCCAATCTTCTCTAGTTACAAATCGTTTTTTTAACAATGTAGCTCACTCATTTCTCCGCTTTTATTAAATATCCAAACACCATATAGCCCCTTCACCAGCATTAATAGTTTATTACTTTTGTATTAAGTACTAAACTAGTTTCTTTACGAAACCAGAGCTCTTTAAGCTATAACCCAGATCTAAGTAAAACTTATGAGCGTCTGCTCTTTCCACTCTATTTCCACTATTTAAAACAATGGCATTTCCTTCATTTTTAATAATTTGTTTCTCCGCTTCAGCCACTAGCTGTTGGTCTATACCCATTCTTCGAAATTTCCGATTTACTACCATGCAGAGGATTCTGCCGTAACAGCCACTAAATTCATAAGCTAAGCCAATATGTAATCCAAGAAGTCCAACTACCTGATGATCGATTTCTGCTACAAATGTATGATAATCAGAATAACTACTCAATTTTTTAAGTCTTTCTTTCATTTCTAATTGAGTGGTTTTATAGCCCAATTCATCCATTAAATAAGTTATATCAGCTAAATCATTTTCATTTGCATACCGAATAAAAGCCACTACAGCCACCCCTTATACTTCATTTACTCCTAAGATCGATTCCTTGAAAGGCATAATATATCCTCTATACTCTTCAGTTAAAGTATCTGGTAATTGGTTGATATTAAAATATTTTAAATCGCCAGTTTCTTCTTGGTCTTTTTTCATTTTACCTGTAATATTTCTCGTTATATAAACTGCGGTTACTGAATATACTTCATCACTATTTACTACTTTACTATCATAACTTTCACCAGAAAATACACCTAATAATTGTAAATCATTAATTACTATCCCTGTTTCCTCTAACACTTGTCTTTTCGCTGTTTCTTCTAAACTCTCACCTTGCTCCATTAAACCACCAGGCAACTCCCAGCCACCATTCGATCTGTACTGCAATAATAGCTCATTCATTTCATTTACTATAAGTACAACAGACCCTGGTAAGATTAATGGATGATTTCCAACTAGTTTTCTTATTTCGCTTACATAGCTCACACAATCCACTTCCTCTCATTTAATATAGCTTCGATAATTAAAGTTTATTTTTTCTTTGTTGGAAAGAACACGTAAGAGATGCTAATCAACCCGTCTATTACTAAGACAACCGACCATAATTTCCAAACTTGATAAAGTGCTATTGTCTGCTCGTCTTTCCCTAGTATTAGCAGCATACCCCATAAAATTAAAGACCCTATAACATAGGCAATAATATGTTTTACAAACCCTAACGCCTCTCGCTTTCCTTTTTCTTTCCCATATAATTTTTTAGGTCTTTCGCCTGTTTTTAATATAAACCTTTTAAATTGTTGATCTGCCCACTCGATCATTTGCTTTCCATAGGCAATAGATACACCTATATAAATAGCTGAAAGTCCGTGAAAAGTATTTGCGGTTGCTCCATTTTTTAAATCTAACGCCGTCAGTACTATCAGTACGAGATCAATGAGGGGTGTTGCTGCTAATACCCAAATGCTTAGACGCTTTAATTTCAAAATGTAGCGTAAAACTAAACCAGCTATAATTAATAGCCAAAAAGCAATTTCTGCTCCAATAATAAAATAAATAATCATTTCCTTACCCACTTCCTTGCAATAAATAAATGCATTAAATCATTCTTTTCTAATTGCTTAAGCAAATCGAAAACTTCCTCTAGTTTATCAATAATATGCTCGGATTTATACGACTCTATCAAATGATTTCTCTTCCAAATGCCTATCATCCCCACATCTCGGGCTGCTTCTACATCGTTTGTTGGGTTATCACCAATAAAAACCGTCTCATTCGGAGACACCTGTAATTTAGCTAATGCATATTCAAAAATGTTCTTATCTGGCTTTTTCATTCCCACTTCTTCAGAAACAGCAATGACATCAAATAGATTTTCAATTCCGAGACTTCTAATATTCGCTCGTTGAAAGCCAACTTTCCCATTCATCTAGCTCTACAATTCTCTGGATCAATTGACCCTTTTGAATATGCCCCCAAACTGAGTGGAACCTTTCATATTGATCATCCAAAAATTCAAGCAACGATGCCTCGCGATTTAGAAATCGTCTCATCTAGATCAAAAAGTATAGCTTTCATATACCCCTCCTGGAAGATGTAGTTAAGAATTCTATTATATATACCTATCTATTTACCACGTTTAAATAAATCGATAGCATGTGAAAATGCATAAGCAGATACTAAAAAGCTACAGATTATTCCCGACCAAAAGACCGGACTACTTAACTCAGGTATTAGTTTTTCTCCAAGCGGTCCCGTCCGTGGCTGATAGATATACCAAAATTGCCAAACGATTGTCAGGAATAATAATATTGAAAAAACCATTAAAAAGTATTTTTTCATTCCATTCACCTACCAGTAACAATACTAGTTTTACTTATTGTAAATCGCCTTTGTATACACTAAATTTATCATACTTTTCACCATATTAGCATGACTGATACTCTCGAATTTTGCTTCACTTGTCATATATATAGCCCCTTGCTTTAAGGCGTACTGTGCTCTTGCTTTAATGAGCGCTTTTTGAATTCCTTGTCCACGATATTCTGGCAGTGTTGTTGCAGCTGCTAATGTAGCTATATCATCCTGTATATATAGCACTGCAATTCCAACCATTTTGTCATCTTTGACGGCTTTAAAGAATTGCCATCCTTCAAGCTCATACAAAATCTCATTATTTTGTTTCACGCCATCCGCGATGAATTCAGGTAATCCATAACCTTTAACATAAACATCTGCAAAATCATTAAAGTCCTCTTTCTGTAACAACTGAATTTCGCAATTGATATGACACGAACTTATACCAATCTACAATTTCAGATAAGTAGATATAATCTTCCTCATTTATATTTCTTACAGTATTAAAGGCTTTTCCAGATATACGTCGTACTTGAAAAGCAAGAGTCGAGCCAAACTGTTTCATTTGAGATCCCGATTCATTATTATTTTTGGACTTAAACGCATTTAATCGAGAAATTAAAGTATTATTTTCACTTAGCATGACAATGTTAGAATTTAGTTGCATTATTTTCACCTTTTTATATAAATGCTAAAATACTATCACATGATCTAATTTACTAAAATATGAATATTATGTATATTAATTATACCAGAATACACTATTTACTAAAAATATAGGACGGTGAAAATATGATCGTTTCAGAAAAAATCAGTCGTAATTTCACTATATTTGCTGAGAAGGAATGCGCTGGTTCTAGTCGTTTATATGAAAATTTATCTTATGAAATCGCTAAGGATGACTCTATATTAGAGTTAGCTAGTCACATCCCACAAGATCAACCGAAACCGAATTTACTTTTTGCTAGTGTACAATATTTACTAAACAGTTGTAGTTTAGGGGAGCTGCGCTCTTTCTATCCAAGCTTTGTATCGAATGCAAAAAATCCAGAAGAAGCATTTCCACATTTTAAGGCTTTTTGCCTTAAATATTGGAAATCGTTAATTTCTTTGTTTCAAACAAAACTAGTACAAACCAATGAAGTTAGAAGATGTGCTTACCTTTATCCCACTTTCACTGATATCTATGCAAAGCACAACAAACCTCTAACACTGATTGAAATCGGTACGAGTGCTGGTCTTCAACTCGGATTAGACCAATATGCTTATTAATATAATGGAGACAATATTATCGGGAAATCAGATTCTAAAGTACTTATAGAATCTACTAATAAAGGTGCTACTTTACCAGATTCCATTAAAGCTCCCCCTGTTATTTGTAAAAGAATTGGCATTGATTTACACACAAATAATGTGAAAAACAAAGACGATGTGGAATGGTTAAACGCACTTATTTGGCCAGAACATTCAGATCGTCGTAAATTATTTAATGCAGCGACAAATGTTATTCAAAATTTAGAAATTGAACTAATAGACGGTAATGTAGTGGAATTATTAAAAGACATTGTACAGCAAGTAGATCCTGATTCTATTATTTGCGTATTTCACACTCATGTTGCAAATCAAATACCTTTAGAGCAAAAAGAACAACTGGTGCAAAATCTTCAGACAATTAGTCAAAACAGAGAAGTTTACCATATCTACAACAATCTATTCGATGCCGATTTACATCGTGATTATTTCTATAAAGAAATATATGAAGAGCGCGTATTTGAACGTCCCGACGGTCACGCACGTTGGTTTACTTGGAAGTAAATACAATACAAAGAGGAACTGTGTCATAGAACAGTTCCTCTTTGTATGTAGCTATGAGTTCTATAAATAAATGTGATTTTCTGATAACAATACCAGCATCACTTTACAACTCGTCACAGACTATCTCATATAAAAACTCTCCAAAATTATCTGCAATCACATCGTATTCTAGACCCATTCCTAAAACTGGCATATAAGAAACAATCTCCGGTTCTCCTGCTTTTATTTGATTGAAATCCAAACAGAATAGTTCACCATTGCCTGGATTATAAATAACTAAAAGGTTACTAGGTAAACCAACTTCTTTTCTCAATGTTAATGTGTAATTAATACCATTTAACATTGAAGGGCTCTCGTAATCATCACTAGAAATACCCAAAATTTTAACACCCGCAAAGATTCCGGCACCAAATGTTTCTAGAAAACTTCTATATGATCCTATTATTTCTAAATCTAAAACTTTCTCTATTTGCTCAAGTATATTGCTCGGTTGAGGTCCTACAAAACTAGCTATTTCTTCTTCGGTTAATATTAACTCTTTAGCAGCTTCATACGATGATAATCTCATTTTCTATCATCCCCCAATAGCTCATATTCTTACTATTATCAAAACCAATTTCTATCTAATATATTCTATGCACCATTTAGTATATTCACTACTTATTTTAAAAGAACTTTTTCACATTTTGAAATCCTCCTATAGTAAGAGGATTTTCTTTTTCTTATGTTTCGCCAAATCGTCTTTACTTACCTGCAAGGAAACATATCTATTAAAAACTTTTTTATACTGAACTGTACATACTACATTTTTATAGTGGTAAATCTTTTTTCGATTTCCTACATTACCTATTCTTTAATAGAAGAAAACAGGTGACTTTTCAGTCGTTTCTCAACAAACTGAAAGGTCACCTATTAATGGACTTCTATATTTAACTAATCGTAATACCTGCACTGGCAGTACCTGTAATGGCTGTCACAACACTTAGTCCTGTAGTTGCAACACTAAATACCATAATTAAACGATCTCCAGCACTTACTGGAACATTTAAATTTGGCAGAACACCGTTCATTGTAGTAAAGGCTGTAATCGCACCAGATAATGGTGGGAATTGTAAAAGAGTTGGAGCTAGAGGCGCAAATACATTGGAAGATGCACTTTGTGATTTCCATACTTGTGCAGAAATAGTTGCCGTACCAAGAACTGCGATACTTAATGCAACAGTAACATTGAAGAAAGCAGCTAAATTTGTAATAGTTCCCGCATGTGGAACGACAAATGCCTCATTGTTAATATTTTGAAGGTTAACTGTTACTCCACCAATACCCACACTAGTAGTACTAGAACCAAATGCAATGATACCTCCAGTATCGGGAATACCCGTTAATAGAGAATTTATTGTTACTGCCCCTCCTGATGCAAATGGAATAACTACTCCAGTCCCTGTTGGCCCTGTCGGTCCTATTACTCCGGTTGCGCCAGTCGGTCCTGTTACTCCTGTTGGTCCTGTTATGCCAGTTGGTCCTGTTGGTCCTGTTGCGCCAGCCGGTCCGGTTGCTCCCGTTACCCCAGTTGATCCTGTTGGTCCTGTTACGCCAGTTACTCCTGTGGCTCCGGTTACTCCTGTGGCTCCAGTCAGTCCTGTTACGCCTGTTGCTCCTGTGGCTCCGGTTACTCCCGTTGCTCCAGTCAGTCCTGTTACGCCTGTTGCTCCTGTGGCTCCGGTTACGCCTGTTGCTCCAGTTGGTCCTGTTACGCCAGTTACTCCTGTGGCTCCTGTTACACCAGTTACTCCTGTGGCTCCAGTTACTCCGGTTACTCCTGTTGCTCCAGTTACCCCAGTTGCTCCGGTTACTCCTGTTGCTCCAGTCGGTCCTGTTACGCCAGTTATTCCTGTTGCTCCTGTTAACCCAGTTACTCCGGTCGGTCCTGTTATCCCTGTGGCTCCCGTTTCTCCGGTTACCCCGGTTGCTCCCATTGCCCCTGTGGCTCCGGTTGGTCCTGTTACGCCAGTTACTCCTGTGGCTCCGGTTACTCCAGTTGATCCGGTTACCCCAGTTGCTCCGGTTACCCCAGTTGATCCAGTTGATCCAGTTGATCCGGTTACCCCAGTTACTCCCGTTGCTCCTGTCGGTCCTGTTACTCCGGTTACTCCTGTTGCTCCGGTTACTCCTGTTGCTCCAGTCGGTCCTGTTACGCCAGTTATTCCTGTTGCTCCTGTTAACCCAGTTACTCCGGTTGGTCCTGTTACGCCAGTTACTCCTGTGGCTCCGGTTACTCCCGTTTCTCCGGTTACCCCAGTTGCTCCGGTTACCCCAGTTGATCCAG